>DGUF01000208.1:0-23054 GCA_002394525.1 Lachnospiraceae bacterium UBA4317
GCGTCCGCGGGAGCCTCCTCAGCCCCTTCCTCCGTCTCCTCAGGATCCTCTTCCTCCGTGATCTCGAAAAATTCGGAAAGGGCAGGGCCCTCGGAGTGCCCGGCCGCCTCTGCCGGCGGCCGGAAAAAGTCCATGATCCAGTTTCTCTGGACGATGACGAGTCCCAGGATCAGCCACTGGACACAGATCGCGATGACACTGAACATGATATTGCCGCGGATCAGAAAGCTCCCGGCCATACAGGAGGCCAGGATCTGCATCCAGCAGCCGACCGAAGTACTGATAAAATATTCCTTCTGGGTCATCCTGGTCTTGGCGGCGATGTAGGGGACGATCCCGTTGGGGACTCCCGGGATCATAAAGGCCACACTGACCATGAACATGGGCGGGGTGACACTCAGGACCTCAAAGATCTTCGTGCCGACCGACCCAAGCTTAACATTGTAGGGAGTCTTCTTGCCCAGATGACGCACAAACCAGAAGACCGCCATATTGCCGCCGACAAAGCCCGTAAAACACAGGAAAAAGGCCTTGTACCAGTTGTAGAGGACCCCGGCCGCAATGTGGATGGCCATACAGGGCATGATGATGCTCACGACCTGGATGGCCGAGAGCAGGACGACGCTGACCATCCCCATGACGGCATCCTCGCCGGACAGATAGGTGACGATCGCGTCCCGGTTCCCCTCGCGGATCAGGGGCAGCAGGCTCCTGAAGCTCTTTCCGAATGCCAGCCAGATCAATAGGACGGTCAGAAAGAGCACACCCAGGGCGGGCAGCCTTCTTTTGATCCGGCCCTTCCATTTTTTTACAAATGCCTTCATTCCCCACCTCCTGAACATTTTTGATTCGGTGCCGGAAAACGGGTCTTGCGGACAGTATTCATCCCTTCTCAGAAAGCGGGTCCTGCGGACATTTCTGATCCCGTCCCGGAGAACCGGTCCTGCGGACATTTCTGATCCCGTCCCGGAAAACCGGTCCTGCGGACATTTCTGACCGGATTCAGAAAAGGAATGTGATGACCAGATACAGCAGGGGCTGGTGGATCAGGTAGACCAGCAGGGAGTGCTCTCCCATCCAGTTGAGGGGGCCGATCTTCTGATGGAAAAAGGGATGGGAAAAAACAGGGGAAAAACTTCCCGCGCCGGTCCCTGCCGGGTCAGGCTCCACACCGCCCCGCACCACATAATGCAGAAAGGTTCCGGTCCAGAAGAGAAAGATCCAGGGGACCAGGGAAAAATAGTCCGTTGAAAAAAAGCCCTTCATGGGAAAGCCCAGCCCCGTGAGGATCCAGCCGGCGGGTCCCTCCGTATAGAGAAAGCCCGGAAGTCCGGCCTGGAGGCCCGGCCCCAGCTGTAAAACCCCCTGGTTGATCCAGCGGGTCACGTAAAAGAGGACCGCGCTCAGGACCAGGACGGCCGCTGCCGCCCCCCCGCTCAGGCTCAGGGGCTTTTCCCACGACCCGGAACAGAGCCTCCGGACGGCCCCGGTCAGGAGCATGGCCGCGCCCAGAAAGGTCAGGACCCCGAACAGGACCCGCTCCTCATACATAAACAGGAGGGTCACGGCGGTGACGACCAGCCCCGCGCCCGTGACCTGCAGCCCCCTGCGCAGGATCCGCCGCGAGAACGGGACGCAGAATCCCGAGAGCAGGATAAAGGACCAGCAGATGGTCTGCTGCCAGAAAAAGCCTTGGGGACCCGCGTACCAGTCCCTGAGTCCGGGCAGGCCGGCCCCCGTCTTCGTCAGATAGACAAAGTCCCACATCCCGTGATAAAGGATCATGCTGACCAGGGTGAGCCCCCGGATCAGGTCCAGGGTCTCCAGCCTCCTGCTCCGGGCGCCGGTCTGTTTCTGCTTTTTTGTCCTTCCAGTATTCATAAATGGCAAATTCCTTACTGTACACGCCCCCTCGAAGGGCGTGAACATGTAACGTTGCGCGCCGTCAGCCCCGGGTTTTGCATCCGGCCGTCTGCAATGCTATAATCATAAGCTGGGCGGGCCCGGGATCTGTTCTCCCGTCGTCACCCTGCTTTTTACATACCCGTTTTCCCATATCCGGTTTTTACATACTCAATTTTCACGTACTCATTCTGCCTCTGCTCCGCGGCAGGGCATGCTCAAGGAGGTCTTTTCATGGAAATAGAGCGCAAATGGCTTGTCAATGACTGGCCGGAGGAATCCGCCGGCCTGTCCCTGCTCCGGGAGGAGTACATGCGGCAGGGCTATATCGCCCTGAGTCCCACCGTCCGGATCCGGGAAGAGGCCGTAAAGGGAGGCCCCACCGACTATGTCCTCTGCTTCAAATCCTCCGGGACCCTGTCCCGCAAGGAGATTGAAATTTCCGTCTCAAAGGACAAGTTCGATGAGCTGGAGGACCTGATCGGGATCCCCCTCATCCCCAAGACCAGGCGGGTCTACCAGCTGCCCGACGGGCTCCATCTGGAGGTCAATCTGGTCGATGAGGGCATGGCGACAGAATTCATGTACGCCGAAGTGGAATACCAGTCAGAGGAAGAGGCCCTCGCCTGGGATCCGGCCGCCGTCGGACTGGTCGGCTACCTCTGCCGCGATGTGACCGCCGACCACAATCAGACCATGGGCGCCTACTGGGCCATGACCAGGTTGAAAGAGTGAAAAATCCTGTCGATACAGGATTTTTCACTCCGGAGGTTTGTGACGGAGCACAAACCTCCATCTGATGCAAAAGAGAAATCGTCTTCACGAATTTCTCTTTTGCGATGCCTGCGCACTTCGTGCTCCGGCATGGTCGGAAGAGTGAAAAAAACGCTCGATAGCGTTTTTTTCACTCCGGTGCCTGTGCCGCGGGCCCAGGCACCTGTGATCGCATTGCGGCGCCGCTCTGACGAGCGGCATGGTCGGAAAATGTGAAAAAACTGTGACTATTATACTACTTTTATTACAAAAATGATATGTCTTTTCTTCATCAAAAGCCGGAATATACAGAAATCCGAACACAATTCAAACGGTTGACTGAGAAACCGTCCGCCAGCTTCTTTCTTTTCGGATGGAAGCCAAAAATCAGTCTTTATATTCACTCATTTGTGCTTGCCCATATTTATTTCACCTGATAAACTATTTGAGAGGGAAAATATAACTGAAACCCGGAGCCTTTTGCAAAACAAACAGAGCTCCGGACCGCCGGATACTCAAAAGCCGGATTGGGATAAGGGGGAGAATATGTCTAATGTATTGAAACGGATCATGCTGCGCGTATCGGAATATCTGGAGATCATACTTGCTGTCTTTCTGATCGTCGTCCTGATCCTTGTGATCGGCCGGACCATCGTGACAGACCTGCCGCTGATCTTCACGGAAAACGCCTCGACCCAGCACTTCCTGGAGGGGGCCCTGACCCTGGCGATCGCGATCGAGTTTGTAAAGCTCCTGTGCATGCACACGCCCGGCACCCTGATCGAAGTCCTGATGTTCGCCAATGCCAGGCACATGATCGTCGAACACCTGACCCCCGTGCAGAACCTGATCATCGTTTCTTCCATCGCTGTCCTCTTTGTAGTCCGCCGCTACCTGCTGACCGCCCATGACCAGAAGGGCATGAGCGAGCACGCCAACGGCACCCAGGGCATCGTCGAGGAGCTGCTCAAGGTGCGCAGGGAAAAGAGCGCAGTCAGCAGACTGATCGAGGGATCCCGGGAGGATCGGCAGCTTCAAAAAGCCGCGAAGGAGATCCGCAGGCGGGAAAAAGCCGAAGTGAAAAAAGAGAGCTCCGGCCCGGAGGCGGCCAGCCACTGATTCTGGAATGGCTCTGACCTTAGAGGATTCCTGCAGCTGCCGCACCTGACCCGCGGACAGATTATAATAACCATTTACAATATTAAGGCCCCCTGTCTGTATGCTGCTATACGGACAGGGTTATTTTTATTCTATTTGCACCGCAATGTGCTATAATTTTGTGCATACAGTTTTTAAAACAGGATGCGGGGCTTTATGGCACCTTTAATGCATTCACTTTATTGAGTATTTACGGCGGACCTACTGCGGCAGTTTTCCCTCCCCCGGCACCGATCTCTTTCCGGTCACGAAGCGCGGGGCGCGGCACTGTCAGGACGGGTCCTCCTGGTCTGACCGATTGCAAGAGGGATCTTCATCTCTCAGAGCATGCAGCATCCTGCACAGCTGTCCGCTGTGCAGTGAATGTACTGACAGGCGTCAAGTTATTTATTCACGCCCTGTCGAAGGCTGTAACGTATCAACAATCCAGATTCAACCATGGAGGAAAACAAAATGAAAAAGAAACGGCTCTATGCTATCCTGCTGTCAGCAGCTCTGGCTCTCTCAGCCTGCATTCCGGTCAATGCCGCGAGTGTGCAGACGGAGGATCCTTTTGCTGAGCAGGGCATGACAATATCAACGCAGGCAGTTGAGGAGCCGGCAGAGGAGCCGGACGCCGGTTTTATAGAAAACGCTGTCCCTGAATCCGGCCTGGAGCCGGCCCCTGACTTCAATGACGACCTGACCACGGAGCCGGACGCTGTGACCGACCCGGATTTTGACGACAGTTCTGATGCTGACTTTGATACTGAGGCAGCTTCGAACTTGAATGACAACCCTGCCGCAGACTTTGACACAGAATCTGCACCGGCTTCTGACAACGGCTCTGCCGCAGACTTTGAGGCTGCAGCCGCCCCGGAATCTGACGACAGTTCTGCAGCGGACTTTGATCCGGAACCTGCGCCGGAATCTGACATCAGCTCCGCCGCAGGCTTTGAGACCGTCACCGCCCCGGAACCCGAGGCCGGCACAGGCGCTGACAACGAGGCAGAAGCTGAAATGCCCATCCCGGAAGCGGGCACGGAGGAAGATGCCTTCAGCCCGGAGACGGGGGCAATCGTAGAAGCGCCTGACTTCGAAGCAGCCGCTCCCGAAGCCGGCCTGATGGCAGCGGATCCGGAAGACACTGACACAGCCGGTGATTCCGGAGAGACCGAGGATCCCGATCTTCCGGCAGGGACATTCTATGCCTGCCCGGAAGAGGAGGGGGCAGCCCCGGACATCGAGGCAGATACCCTCAGGGTATATGCAACTGCCGGAGAGCCCCTGCGGCTCTCGGTCCTGGCCGGGACACAGGAGGGAAGCACCCTCTCCTTCGTATGGAGGGATCCGAAGAAATCTGTCATCGAAGGCGCTGACACCCGTGAATATACCATCGCCGCCTCAGAACTGGAATTCGGCACCTACACCTGCGAGGTCAGTGACTCCGACGCAAATACAAAGACGATCTCCTTTAACGTCGGTGTGGAAAACCACTTCCATGCCTATCCGGATGATGACAACGATGACGAGGGCAGCGGCGTCTACAGCGTGCAGGCCGGGAAAGACATCGAGCTCAGAGTCAAGGCAGAAGCGGATGTAACGGATGGCATCACTTACCGCTGGTTCCAGAGGGAGAACGTCAACTCCGACTGGGACCTGATCCCGGAAGAAACCTTATCCACCTGCACCCTGAAGAATATCTCGAAAAGGACCCTGGTCTGCTGTATGGTCAGCGACCGCTTCGGCAACGAGGCGGAAGTCCATTTCACGATCAAGATCTACAGCAATCTTGTTGTCACTCCCCGCACCAGAAGCACCTATAAGTCCGTCAGGGACGGCAACACCCTCGAGGTCTATGTCCCCTATAACGGGGACGCCATCCTCAGAGCCGAGACAAATGTGGACAGCAGTGAGCTCAGCTTCAGCTGGTATACAGACAACAGCAGTTATGAAGAAAACCGGATTGAAGGGGCAGACAGCCGGGACTTTACCTTTGACCCCAGGAATGGCTTCAGTGATACCTATGTCTGCAATGTCGCTGACAACTATGGCAACGACCGTGACATCTTTTTCTACATCTATATTGACAACGACCTGAGAGCCTTTCCAAAGGGCATGAGCGAATCCACCCGTGTAAAATACATCGATATCTACCCCGGTCAGAAGGCCTCCCTTCAGGTCAGCGCGAAAGGGGAGGATCCCGGAACTGAATACACCTTTCTCTGGGAAGACAAAGATGAAGAAATGATCGAAGATGCGGACGATGCTCCCCGCTATGATGTAACTCTCCGGAAATATGGCTATTACACCTACTACTGTGAAGTATTTGACCAGTACGACAGCGAATGCCGGGTCACCTTCCATGTCCGCGTGATCAAAAAGCCTTTGAATAAAGCCCGGATCGCTCTTCTGAAGACAGCATACACCTATAATGGCAGCGCCATTGTTCCCACTGCCACCGTGGTATTTAACAAGAGTATCCTGAAAAAGGGAACTGACTATAAAGTCAGCTGCAGTAACAACATAAACGCGGGTACCGCCACCGCCACCTACACCGGCATGGGGGAATATACCGGAACAGTCAAAAAGACCTTCACGATCACCAAAGCCAGCCAGCCCATAAAGGTGAGTGTGCCGACGACAGCCCTTGCCATCCCCCAGAACATGAACATCACGATCAGCGGCGCGGTCACGACCCCCAAAGTGACTGTCAGCGACAGCTCAGTCGCCTATCTGACGGGTACCCGCAGGATCACAGCCCGCAGGGTCGGGTGGACCGATATCGTCGTCACGGCGCCCGCCAACGGCAATTATAAGGAGACAACAAGGACCGTCTCCATCAAGGTGCTTCCCTCCCCGGCCGGCAGTCTGCGCGCGGAGAACCTGAGCAATGGCGTCAGGCTGTCCTGGTTAAGGTCCAGCGGGGCGACAGGCTACACGATCTACCGCAACAACAAGAAGATCAAGACCATCACCAGCGGCAGTACACGGACCTTTACCGATACAGGCGCCAAGACCAACAACACCGCCTATGATTACAGGGTCTATGCCTATGCTTCGACCGGGACAAACACAAACTATGCCTCCGTGAAGACCATCTATCTGAGCCGTCCCTCCATCTCTTCGATCTGGAGCGGCGGGGCAGGCAAAATGGCCCTGACCTGGGGAAAGCTTGCGGGCGTCTACGGCTATGAGATCTACTTCAGCCAGAACAGCAGCTTCTCATCCGCCAGGGGATACCGGATCACACCGTACTCAAAAACCAGCACCACGTTCACGGACCTGACCAGGGGGAAAACCTATTATGTCAGGATGCGCTGCATCAAGATCCCCAACACCAGCACGCGCTACTACTCCGACTGGAGTCCCGTCCGGACCGTTAAAATCAAATAAGTAATCAAGGAGAAACATTGATCGACTTTCACACCCATATCCTGCCCGGCATCGACGACGGCAGCAAGAACATCGAGATGACTGAGGCCCTGTTAAAAGAGGAACAAAAGCAGGGCACGGACCACATCGTGGCCACCCCCCATTTCTACGCGGAGCAGATGTCCGTGCAGGGCTTTCTGGAGAGGCGGGCCGCGGCCCTTGCACAGACAGAGGCCGTCCGCCGGAAGGAGGCAGAGGAAACCGGCCTGGCCCTGCCCGGGATCACGGCCGGCGCCGAGGTCTACTATTTTCAGGGGATCGGGGACGCGGCGGAGATCCCCCGCCTCTGCCTGGGGGAAACCCGGACCCTGCTCCTGGAGATGCCCTTTCAGCAGTGGGATGAGGGGGTCCTGCGCGATGTCACCAGGCTGATCCAGAAACAGAAGCTCCATATCGTGCTGGCCCACCTGGAGCGCTATTTTGAATTCCAGAAAAAAAAGGCCGTCTGGAACGAGGTCCTGGACCTGCCCCTGCAGTTCCAGTTCAATGCCGGGAGCTTTCTTCGCAGGGACAGCTTCTTCCATCCGGACAAAAAGAAGCGCTTTTGCATGAACTTTCTGGAAGAACACCCGAACACGATCCTGGGCAGCGACTGCCACAATATGACCGGCCGCAGGCCCAATCTGGCCGCCGGCCGCAGGGTGATCAAAGAAAAGTTCGGAGCAGGAGCCCTGGACCGCATCGACACCGCCACCCGGGCTGCCCTGGAAACCTCTTAAAAGGAGTCCTGAAAACCAGAGCATCCTCAGGAAAAGGGACAGGAGACAGGCTGTGGCCTGCCGGAAAGAAAGCAGAGGACAGGCTGCGGCCTGCCGGATAGAAGGCAGGGGACAGGCCCGGATCCTGCGGACCTGTTTCCCATAAGATAATAATAAAAATAAAAAATACGGAGGGATGCACCGGACATGCGGTGCCTTCCTCCGTATTTTATATTCGTTTGCAATTTGTCTATCGATTTATTGATTTATTCCCAGCCCGCCAGGTAGGCCTGCTGGTCGGGTGTCAGGGCATCGATCTCCAGGCCCATGGCTGCCAGCTTGTACTTGCCGATCTCATCGTCGATGGAATCCGGGACCTCGTAGACCTTCTTTGTAAGCTCGTCTCTGTGGTCGACCATCCATTTGAGGCTGAGAGCCTGGACGGCGAAGGACATGTCCATGATCTCGGCCGGGTGGCCCATGCCGCAGGCCAGGTTGACCAGGCGCCCCTCACCCAGTACGTTGAGGGTGCGGCCGTCCTTTAAGGTATAGCCCATGATGTTCTTCCTGCGGAGTTCAGAGCTGACGGCCATTTCTCTCAGGGCCGCGACATCGACCTCGCAGTCGAAGTGGCCGGCATTGCAGAGGATCGCGTTGTCCTTCATGGCCTCGAAGTGGCGGGCGACAATGACGTCCTTGCAGCCCGTGACGGTGACAAAGATATCTCCCTCTCTGGCCGCCTCGTCCATCTTCATGATCCGGAAGCCGTCCATGGTGGCATCCAGGGCCTTGAAAGGATCGATCTCGGTGACGATGACATTGGCGCCCATGCCCTTGGCCCGCATGGCGACGCCCTTGCCGCACCAGCCGTAGCCGGCGACGACGACAGTCTTTCCGGCCACGATCAGGTTGGTGGTATCCATGATCGCGGTCCAGACGGACTGGCCGGTCCCGTATTTGTTGTCATAGTAGTGCTTGGCCTTGGCATCGTTGACAGCCATCATGGCGCAGGGCAGGATTCCCTCCCTCTCCCGGGCCCGCAGGCGGTGGATGCCGGTCGTCGTCTCCTCGCAGCCTCCGATCAGCTGATCGCCGTATTCCTTGCAGCGGCCGCCCAGCAGGTGGATCAGGTCTCCTCCGTCATCGACGATGAGGTGGGGATGGCAGGCCAGGGTGTGGGCCAGCAGGTCCTCGTACTCCTCGGGAGAGACCCCGTATTTGCCAAAGGTCTCGACGCCCATGCCGGCGATGGCGGCCGCCACGTCGTCCTGGGTGGACAGGGGGTTGCAGCCGGTCAGAAAGACCTCGGCGCCGCCCTTCTGCAGGACCAGGCCGAGATTGCCCGTCTTGGCCTCCAGATGGACGGACACGGCGATCCGCAGCCCCTTGAAGGGCTTTTCCTTTTCAAAGCGCTTTTCAATCTGGGACAGGGCCGGCATGTGGGACCGGACCCACTCGATCTTTTTGATCCCGGAAGGGGCCAGGGAAGCGTCACGAATAATGCTCATATTTATTCTCCATATTATGAATGGCCTCTGAAGCTTCTGTTCACAACCTCACAATTGCCAAAAATATTGTGAAGAGGAAACCAACTCTCTGCAAACCTTCAGTTTTGTCCTGCGTCAGAGGTGTCAGCGTTTGCATCGTTTGCACAATGAGAATTTATTGTACAGCAGACGGGGGCATATTTACAAGACCTTTTCCGCCGCCTTCTCCACCTCGTAATAGACCTTTTCCGTATCGATGGTCAGCATCTCGCGGCCCCGCATGACGAAGCGGCCGTCGATCATGACGGAGTCCACCTCGGAACCGCTGGCGGAGTAGATGAGGGAGGAGACGATGTTGTTGGGGGGGAAGAGGGAGGCCGACTGCAGGTCCAGGAAGATGAGGTCGGCGCAGGCGCCCTCCCGGATGACTCCCAGCTCCCCCTCTCTGTGCAGGGCTCTCGCGGCATTGGAGGTGGCCGCCCTGAGGACCGTCACGGCCGGCAGGGCCGTGGAGTCGCGGCAGATCCCCTTGTGGATCAGGGACAAAAGGCCCATCTCCCGGAACATGTTCAAGGTATTGTTGCTGGCGGTGCCGTCCGTTCCGATGCAGAGATTGATCCCCTTCTCCAGCATCTCGGACACCGGGGCAAAGCCGTTGCCCAGCTTGGCGTTGCTGGCCGGGTTGGTGACGACCGTCGCGCCGCTCTCCCGGATCGTATCCAGGTCGCCGCCCCGCATCTGCACGCAGTGGGCCAAAATAGTCCGGTCATCGAGAAAGCCCAGGTCAGCAAGCAGACGGACCGGTGTCTTCCCGTGCTTCTCCAGGCAGTCCCTGATCTCCGTCTCGCTCTCGGACAGGTGGATCTGCTTGAGCATGGACAGCTCCCTGCTCTGCTCGGCGATCTGCATAAGCAGCTTTTCCGAGCAGGTGTAGATGGCGTGGGGAGAGAGGACAAATTTTAACCTGTCGCTCTCAAACTCGGCCTTTTCCTCCAGGGCCTCTTTAAAGCGGAGATTTCCCTCTTCAAAGAGGTCGTCCCCGACCAGCCCCCGGCCGATGTAGGCCCGCATGCCGGCTTCCTTCGCGGCCAGCGGCGACTGCCTGTGATACATGTGCATATCGACAAAGCAGGTGGTCCCGGTCCGGATCATCTCGTTAAAGGCCAGGAGGGAGGTCCAGTAGGCGGCCTCCGCCGGCAGCCGGTCCTCGACCGGCATCACGCCGTGAAAGAGCCACTGAGAAAAATCCACATCATCGGCATAATTGCGCATGATGGTCATATAGGCGTGCGTGTGCATATTGATCAGGCCCGGCATGATCAGATGCTTTGCGGCATCGACCGTCTCGAAGGTCTCATCCTCCCCGAAGGGCTCAAAAGAGATGCGGCGGTCACGGATATAGAGATCCGCATCCTTTACGGAAAAATGGTCCCCGTCCTCCAGGAGAATTTTTCCATTGGTGATCTTATAATTCATAGCTGAATTCATAGCTGCTTTCCTTTCCCTGCGGAATCATGACTCCAGTCATCCCGGTGACTGTAACAAAATATCATAGCATGCTTCCCCTTTTCCGGCAAGCAACCCCTCTGCAAAAGGCCATCCCCGCCGCCCTGGCTCCCCGAAACATGCGTGACCTTCCTCTCTTTTAGCCTCTCTGCCGCTTCGTCTCCCGGAGAAATGCCCTTCGAAGGCCGTATACACTGCAGTTGCCAAACACAAAAAAGAAGATGTCCGGATCCACGGACATCTTCTTTTTTATTCATATGAATGCACCTGCATGATGCGCTCCGGTGACCGGCAGCCGGACCGGACACGCTCAGCAGCAGTACGTCAGCCGGTACGTTCCCCGACTCAAAGCAGCAGTGAGTCAGCCGGTACGTCCCCCGGCTCACCCGGATTTATTCGATGGCGGCCTTCCAGAAGCCGTGCAGGTTGCAGTACTCGTAGGCTGCTACGGGCTTGTCATCGGCGACCTTGAACTGGGCTACGGGCTCTTCGCCGGGATTGAGGAACTTGGCCTGGACGCCCTTCTCTGTCTCAAGGGCGATGAAGGTGATGTAGTGCTCCTCCTGCATGGGATGAGCGACGGAGCCGACATGGACATTGATGATATTGTCAACGATCTTGACATCGGGGACGTGTTTCTCCTTGGCGCCGTCGGTCTCGTTGGCGCGCAGCTCCTTCATGGGCTCGCCGCAGCAGGAAGGTGTACATCCGCCCTGGTTGAGCTTCACAACGATGCTGCCGCACTTTTTACATTTAAAAACAGTAAGTTTTGCCATCTTTACCCCTTTCTCCCCGCGAGGGGGTCTGCCTTTGGAAAGCAGGTCCTTTTCCGGCAGAAAAAAATTGATTGTTTATGACTGTATTATAGCTCATAGCATGGATATTTTGAACAAAAAACGCCGAAAAAGCTGTAAACCGTCAGTTTAGCGGTTACAGTTCAGACCCACCTGAAACGCGAGGTTTCTTGCACGACAATGCGAAGCTTTGTTTTCTTCAATCAGATCCCGGAGGGTAACGGCATCATTCATCCGATCCGATGCCGAACCGGTCCCTGAGCTCCTCCTGGGTAAAGAGGATCTCCTCCAGGAGCATGCGGGCGGACATGCGGTAGGCGCCGGCGCCAAAGATGATGACCTGCTCGACTGCGTCGGAGGTGGCCACGGTGACCTTGTATTTTTTCGCAAGGACATGGGCGGTCTTTTCAATATAGAGGTCGGCGGTCTCGGCCTCCTTTGTAAAGACCACGTCGATATTGTGCCAGCGCAGGACTTCGCCGGGGCCTCCGGCCACCTTGTAGGCGTCAAAGACCAGGATGACCTTCTCGGGCCTGTAGCCGGCAAAATTGGACAGGATGTCCATCAGCTTGTCCCGGGCGGACTTGATGTCCCGGAGGGCGAGCTCGCGCAGGTCGTCCCAGGCAAAGATGATGTTGTAGCCGTCGACCAGGAGGTAGTGGTCCTGGGGTGTCTGCAGGTCCCGGCCGCCGCTCCTGCCGTTCCGGCCTGCCGGGGCTTTCCCCTGTCCCCTGTCCGGGCCCGCGGACCGGCCGCCGCTGCTGTGACTTCCGCCCTGCCGGCCATCTCCGCTGCTGCCGCCCTTCCGTCCATCTCCGCTGCGACTTCCGCCCTTCCGTCCATCTCCGTTGTCTCCGGACGGGGCCCGGGTATTCCCGAAGGCTCCCGGGGTCCTCTCCGTTTTTTCACCGGCTGCGCCGGGCGGGGCGGTCCGGATTTCCTCCAGGCCCCAGGGATCCGAGGGGCCCTTCTTTTTCCTGGAGCCTCCTGCGGAGGAGGGCTCGGGGCTGTCAAAGAGGCTGCTCCCCTCTCCCGCCCGGGGCTTTACCGGGCCGTAGGTTCGCTCAAAGATCTGCATGAGCTCCTTTTCCGCGGCAAAGACTGCCTGCTGGCGGCGCTTGAAGGCATCGTCCTGCTTTTTTCCGGCAGGGCCGGAGGATGCTTTTCCGGCCGGGCCCGCGGTACCGGCCGACTGGTCCCGGGCTGAGGAGCCCGTCCCGCCTGCGGATCCTTCCTCGTAATAGCCCTGCTCCAGCAGGCGGCGCTGCTTCTCGCGCTCCTCTGCCGCCCTGCGGGCCCGCTCCGCGGCCAGGTCCAGGGATTCGTCCTCCGTCATGGCCGGTTTTTCCTCGGGGAAGCGCCAGCCGGTGTCCACATGCATGAAGCTCCTGACCTCGTACCAGGGGATGATGGTCCCCACTCCGTGGGAGCAGAAAACCGAGGAGGAGGGGTTGCGGACGTCCAGCTCGGGGTCATAGCCGGAGGCCGCGATCACAGCCTCCGCGTTTTTGCAGGGGACATAGCCGCGGAGGGAGCACTGGAGAGACCCGGCCCCCCTGGTGTAGGCCGCGACCTCCTCGACATAATTGCCCAGGGCCGCGACCGTGACCCGGCCGCGCAGGATGGCTGTATTGTTCTTTTCCGAAAAATCCGGCTGGCCGAAGGAGGCGTCCATCTGCTGGAGGTCAGCCATGGCCCTGCCCAGGTTTTCCTGGGGCAGCTCCAGGCGGAAGTCGTAATCCGGCTCCAGGAGGACGGACCGGCCCATCATCAGGCCCTGGCGGACCGCCCGGTAGGTGGCCTTGCGGAAGTCGCCGCCCTCGGTGTGCTTGGCATGGGCCCGGCCTCCCAGGATGCTGATCTTCATATCCGTGATCTCCGCCCCGGTCAGGACACCGCGGTGGCGGCGCTCCTCCAGGTGGGTCAGGATCAGCCGCTGCCAGTTGAGGGCCAGGTCATTGACGGAGCACCGGCTCTCGAAGACCAGGCCGCTCCCGGGCTCGCCGGGCTCCAGCAGGAGGTGGACCTCCGCGTAGTGGCGCAGGGGCTCGAAGTGGCCGACGCCCTCCGCGGCCTCCGCTATGGTCTCCCGGTAGACGATGCGGGGCTCGCCGAAGGCCACCCGCATGCCGAACCGGTCCTCGATCAGCCGCTGCAGGATCTCCCGCTGGACCTGGCCCATGATCTGGACCGTGATCTCCTTTTTCTCCTCGTCATAGGAGAGGCGGAGCATGGGGTCCTCCTCCTCCAGGGACCTCAGCTTCCTGTAGGCCCCGTAGAGATCCTGGTCCGGCGGCAGGATCAGCCGGCTCTGCATGACCGGCTGCAGAAGGCGGCCCGCTTCCTCTGCGCCCGCCAGAGCCCCCAGGCCCATGCCGGCCCTAGTGGCGGTCAGGCCCGGGACCGCGACGATGATGCCAGCGGGAGCCTCCTGCAGGGCATCGTATTTTTCCCCCTTATAAAAGCGCAGCTGGGCCGCCTTTTCCGGCAGGCCCTTTTCGTCCGGACTCTCGGGGATCTGCTGCCGGGGCAGGAGGACGCCGCCTGTGATCTTGATCCAGGACAGCCTGGCCCCGCCGGCATCATGGGTGATCTTGTAGACCCGGGCCCCGAATTCCGCGGGACGGGCCGGCTCCGCCGCCAGCAGGTCCAGCAGGGCCAGGAGGTCGTCCACCCCCTCCTCCTTCAGCGCGGATCCGAAACAGACCGGGAAGAGCTTTCGCTGTGAGACCAGGCCGCGGGCGTCGTCGAGGGTGACCTCCTCTCCCTCCAGGAAGCGCTCCATAAGGCTGTCGTCACAGACCGCGATCTCCTCCTGCAGATCGGGCGAAAAGCCCCGGAAAGTCATATCCGCAGACCGGTATTCCCCGGCTTTCCCTGCCGGATTCCCCGCGGGAGCCTTCCCTGCGGCCCCGGCTCCGGACCCGCCCGCCGCATGCGCCCGGCCCCTGCTTCCTATGACCTCCTGCAGGTCCAGGCAGGCAGTCCCAAGCTCCTGCCGGATCTGCCCGTAGACGGCCTCCCTGTCGGCACCGGCCTGGTCCATCTTGTTGACAAAGACAAAGGCCGGGACTCCGTAGTGGTCCAGCAGCCTCCACAGGACCCTCACCTGGCCGGTGACACCATCGGCGGCGCTGATGATCAGGACCGCGTAGTCCAGGACCTGCAGGACCCGCTCCATCTCCGTCGAAAAATCCGCGTGGCCGGGCGTATCGACCAGGGTCCAGATCCTCTCCGTCCCCTCCTCATCCTGCCGGCCAGTCTTTTTCCCTCCGGATGTCCCTGTGCCTGCCGGTGCGGGGCCGGAAGCCTGCCCGGTCCCGGCCGGGACAGCGGGAAAGGTCGTAAAGGACGCCTGCTTGGAAAAGATCGTGATCCCCCGGTCCCGCTCCATGACATTGGTGTCCAGAAAGGCATCCCCGTGATCCACCCGCCCCGCGCTGCGGATCGCGCCGGTCCGGTGCAGCAGGGCCTCCGACAGGGTCGTCTTGCCCGCGTCCACATGGGCCAGCAGGCCCAGGCATAAATATTCTTTCTTATTGATCGGCATATCCGTTTTTACTCCTCTGAAAATATACCCGGCATAAAAGCCGCTTTGAATCCCATTATTTCAGTTTCCGCCTTTATTTGCAATCCCCCCTGATTTGTGATATGGCGTAAGTAACCCGGCGGCTGAAGTCACGGGTATTGCGCGATAAATAATAAAAACCCCCTGTGCAGGCGGACCTTCATCAGGTCCCGCGCAGGGGGTTCTTTTTTCCGCGGTCTCACCGCCGCGGTCTATATGGTCTGCTGCGGCTCCGGGACGGGCTCAGCGCAGAGGGCTCCCATGTGATGCACGAGCCTCGCGCGGCTGATCTCCCGGCTGCAGTTCAGCACAGAGGGCTCTCTGCCTGCTGCTCACCCGCGGCCGGGCATGTTCCATCCGAAGTGATCGGTGTGGAGGAGGTGCTCGGCGAGCTCGCTGTTGGGGGCGCCCAGGCTCTCCTCGTAGAGCTTCTGGACGTCGGTATTCTCGTGGCTGTAGCGGACCTTCATATTGCGGTCGATGTTGTAGAGGACCGAGCCGCGGGGCTTCGCGCGCTCTACGTCGTCGCCCAGGATGGGCTGGCCGCCGCCGCCGGAGCAGCCGCCGGGGCAGGCCATGACCTCGACGAAGTCGTATTTGACTTCCCCGTTGATGATGGCGCTGCAGAGGGCGTCCGCGTTGGCCAGGCCGCTGGTGACAGCGACGCGGACCTCGGCGTCGCCGACTTCAAAGACGGATTCGCGCCAGGGCTTGTCCTCCTGTCCCTTGGCGCGGACGGCGCGGAAGGCGTCGGGAGCGGGATTTTTGCCCGAGAGGACGAAATCCGCCGTGCGCAGGGCGGCCTCCATGACGCCGCCGGTCGCTCCGAAGATGACGCCTGCGCCGGTGTAGTCGCCCATGACGGGATCGAAGGGGGATTCGTGGACATTTTCAATATGGACGCTCCCCTTGCGCATCATGCGGACCACTTCGCGGGTCGTGAGGACATAATCCACGTCGGGATTGCCGTTTTCGTCCCGCATGGTGGGCAGGGCGCACTCCGCCTTTTTGGCGGTGCAGGGCATGATGGAGACGCTGCAGATCTTTGTCCTGTCCTTGCCGATCCTCTGCGCGAACTGGTTCTTGATGACCGCGCCGAACATCTGCTGGGGGCTCTTGGCTGTGGACAGCCTGGAGGTCAGCTCGGGGTATCTGGCCTTGAGGAAGCGGACCCAGCCGGGGCAGCAGCTGGTGAACATGGGATACTTGACCATGTCGCCGGCCTGCAGGCGGTGGAGGAATTCATAGCCCTCCTCCATGATGGTGAGGTCAGCGGAGAAGCTGGTGTCAAAGACATAGTCAAAGCCCAGCTCACGCAGGGCGCCGGCCATGAGATTGACGGTCGCCTCTTCGGGGGCCAGACCCAGGCTCTCTCCCCAGGCGGTGCGGACAGCGGGCGCGATCTGGACCACGGTGACGACCTCGGGGTCGTCGATGGCCCTCTGGACCCGGTCGATATCGCTGCGCTCACGCAGGGCGCCGGTCGGACAGTGGGTGATGCACTGGCCGCAGAGGGTGCAGTCCACCTCCCGGATCGACTGGTTTCCGGCCACATCGACGCGGGTGCGTCCGCCGGTCGCCATCAGATCCCAGATATGCATGCCCTGGACCTTGTCGCAGACCTGGATGCAGCGCATGCACTTGATGCACTTGGTCGCGTCCCGGATCAGGGGGAAATCCTGGTCCCACCAGGCGAGCTTGCCGGAGGGCAGGTCCTCGTAGAAGGTATTTCCGGTCAGGTCAAAATCGTTGGCCAGCTTCTGGAGCTGGCAGGTTCCGCTGCGGACGCAGCTGGGACATTGTCCGTTGTGCTGGCTCATGATCAGGGCCAGATTGGTGCGGCAGGCGCTGCGCACGCGGGAGGAGTTGGTCGTGATCTCCATTCCCTCCGCGACGTGGGTGATGCAGGCGGGCACCAGCTTGTCCTCGCCCCTGACCTCGACGCTGCAGAGACGGCAGGCGCCGATCTCATTGATCTCCTCCAGATAGCAGAGATGGGGGATCGAGATTCCGGCCTTTTCCGCGGCCTCCATGATGGTCATGCCCTCCGGGGCGCTGACCGGCAGGCGGTTGATCGTGAAGTTGACGATCTTTTTTCCTTTGGCTTCTGTATTCTGTGTGCCTCCTGCGGGGAGGAGGTCTTTACCCTGTTTTACCATCCTGTATTCCTCCCTCCTCTGAACATACCGTAGCCGAAATGATCACAGCGCAGGCAGCGGCTGCATTCCTGCATGGCTTCCTCGTGGGTCATGCCGCCGGAGACAAGGCTGAAATCTCCGCTGATCTCTTCCATCCCGCGGGCGCCGGGATTGACGCGGCCGCAGGCGGGCGCATAGGTCATGAAGGGCTCCGGTACTTCGATATCCGTGCGGATCTCGTGCCGGTATCCCAGGAAGGCATCAATATTGTCAGCAGCCACCTTGCCCGCCGCCACGGCCATGATGACCGTCGCGGGTCCGGAGACGGCATCGCCGCCCGCAAACACATTGCCGCTGTCCGGGACATAGCCGGACAGGTCTGTCGCGATCCTTCCGCGGTTGACCCGCATTCCGCTCTCGACCAGGTGCTTGGTCTGGATGGCCTGGCCGATGGCGACGATGACATAATCGCAGTCAAAGCGGACCGGCTCCGCCTCTTCCGCCTTGCGGACAGAGGGACGGCCGTCGCTGCCGACCTTGCTGATGATCTGGGGCTGGGCGTAGAAGGCAGTCACAGCGCCTTCTTCATCGAGTTCAATGTGGTCGGGAGCCATCAGGGGACGCATCTCGACACCCTCGGCCTGGGCCTCCATGATCTCCTCCTCCAGGGCCGTCATGTCCATGATCCTGCGGCGGTACACACAGGTGACCCTGGAGGCGCCCAGGCGCAGGCTGGTCCGGCAGGCATCCATGGCAACATTGCCTCCGCCGACGACACAGACGCGCTTGCCCGTCAGGTCGGGCGCCTTGCCCTTGCCCACCTCGCGGAGCATGCCGACCGCGCTGACCACGTTTTTGCCGTCTTCGCCGGGGATGCCGACCTTGCGGTCGTCATGGGCGCCGATGGAGAGATAGACGGCATCATATTCGGTCTTGAGCTTGTCGACCGTGGTGTCGGTTCCGACATCGATCCTGGTCTTCGCCTCGACACCTGCGTCCAGGATATACTGGATATCCTTTTCCAGGATTTCCTCCGGCAGCCTGTAGTCCGGGATCCCGTAGCGCAGCATGCCGCCGAGCCTTCTGCGGGCCTCGTAGACAGTGACCTTATGACCCATCAGAGTCAGGAAATAAGCGGCTGTCAGGCCGGCGGGGCCTCCGCCGACGACCGCGACTCTCTTCCCGGTAGGCTCCGCGCACTCGGGCAGAGGGATCTGTCCGGCGTTGTCCACCGCATAGCGCTTGATCCCGCAGATATTGACCGCGTCGTCCACGATCAGACGTCTGCAGCGCTCCTCGCAGGGATGCTCACAGACATAACCGCATACGGACGGGAAGGGATTGTCCTTGCGGATCAGGCGGACCGCGTCCTCATAGCGGCCGGCCTTGACCAGGGCTATATAGCCGGGCACATCCACATGGGCGGGACATACCGCCGTGCAGGGGATGGACAGCTCCAGGCCGTAGTTGCAGCGGCCGCTGGTGACGTGGGCCATATAGTCATCCCGGAAACCGCGCACGCCGCGGAGCACCATCTGGGCCGCCTCGGTCCCGATCGCGCAGTCGGCCGTATCCACGATGACCTGGGCCGTCTTTTCAATATGACGAATGGTCTCCTCATCCGCGGTGCCGTCCAGAACTGATTCAAGCATCTTTGTCAGCTGCTGAAGGCCGATCCTGCAGGGCACGCACTTGCCGCAGGTCTGGGCATGGCAGGTCCTGAGGAAGTTCAGGGCCATATCCACCGGACAGAGTCCCATCGGACTTGCGCCGATCCTGCGCCGGATATCCGCGTAGAGGCCTTCCAGCACCTTCTGCCCCTGAACAGGGGCTTCCATTTTCAGTCGATTCACACACTGACCTCCTTTCTTTTCATTGCTGCTCCTTGACGATCACTTTCCTATCCTGACGCGGGATCCTTACATCTTTTTCCAGACAAAACCGGCATCTGACACGGCAGAAAACCACCTGCGGACAATTGCGGATTTTGCAGGGCCAGTTTATGAAAAGCCCCGGGCAGGATCTTCATTAAATACTTTTACTAAATATTATACTATTCTTTTTGTCTGAGAAATATTGTTTTATCTAAAAGATTTATAGTTTTTAGCTATATATATGGTTTTTACAGGCCACATTTCTATGCAGAATGACCACTCAGCCACCCCTCCAGAAAGATAGTCAAAAACTATCAATCACAATGAAATAATGAATTAGTCATTGTTATTTCTTTGTCGTATAATTTTTGATAGATAACAATCTGAACATACCATTCTGATCGGAGGTGTTGGTAATGCAAAACAATTTCAAACATCTGTTCAGCCCCATCACCATCAACGGCCTGACACTGCCCAACCGCGTCGTGATGATGCCCATGGGAAGCGACCTGGCAGGACACACTGGTGAATTGACAGACGAACACATCAAATACTATGAGAAGCGCGCCCGCGGCGGCACCGGTCTGATCCTTGTCGAGAACGTCTGTGTCAAGTATCCCGAGGGATCCAACGGCACGACTCAGCTTCGCATTGATCAGGACTGCTACATTCCCCGCCTGCTCAATCTGACAGAGGCTGTCCACAAGCACGGCTCCATGATCGGCGTACAGATCAACCATGCCGGCGCTTCCGCCATGAGCTCCAGGATCGGCATGCAGCCCGTCTCGGCCTCCACTCTTCCCTCCAAGCCGGGCGGAGAGATTCCGCGCCCTCTGTCCAGAGAAGAGCTGGAGAGCATCGCAAAGGATTACGGCAAGGCTGCAAAGAGAGCCCAGATCGCAGGATTTGACGTGGTCGAGATCCACGCAGGTCACTCCTACCTGATCAGCCAGTTCCTCTCTCCCTCCATGAACGACCGCACAGACGAGTTCGGCGGCTCTGCTGAGAACCGCGCCCGCTTCTGTCGTATGGTCATCGATGAAGTCCGCAAGGCTGTCGGCCCCAGAATGGTCATCTCCCTGCGTCTGTCCGTCGATGAATTCGTCGATCCCGGCAACCATGTCGAGGATACTCTGGAGTACCTTGAGTACCTCAACGACGGCGTTGATATGTTTGACACTTCCTCCGCCCTCAATCCTACGATCCAGTACCAGATCGATGCCAACTGGCTGGAGGACGGCTGGAGAGCCTATATGGCCAAGGCCGTACAGGACAAGTTCCACAAGCCCTGCGTCGCGATCGGCAACATCCGTGATCCCAAAGTCGCAGAGAAGATCGTCGCTGAAGGCACTGCCGACCTCATCGGCATCGGCCGCGGCCTGATCGCTGATCCCGACTGGTGCAACAAGGCCAAATACGGCGATGTCAACACCATCCGCAAGTGCATCTCCTGCAACATCGGCTGCGTCGGCAACCGCATCGGCGGCAACCGCCCGCTCCGCTGCACCGTCAACCCTGATATCATCGACGGTGAGGAGTACAAGAAGAATCCCGTCAAGAAGCCCTGCAATGTCGTCGTTGTCGGCGCCGGCACCGCGGGCCTCGAGGCCGCATGCACTGCCGCAGAGGTCGGCTGCAATGTCACTCTGATCGAGAAGAAGGAATATCTGGGCGGCCTGTCCGCAGAGATCTCCAAGATCCCGGACAAGAAGAGACTGGGCGACCTTCCCAAATACCTCATCTACCGCGCCGAGCATCTTGACAATCTCAAGATCATGAAGGGCACAGAGGCGACCGCTGACCTGGTCAGGTCCCTGGATCCCGACCTCATCGTCAACAGCACCGGTTCCGTCGCTCTCCTGCCTCCGATCAAGGGCCTGCACGACTGCCTGGGCAGCGAGGAAGCAGATGTCTACACCGTCTTCGATGTGATCGAAAACGTTGAGAAAGGCACCTATCCCGACCGCTTCGACGGCAAGAAGGTCATCGTCATCGGCGGCGGCGCCGTCGGTCTCGACGTCGTGGAATTCTTTGCTCCCAAGGGCGCGGACGTCTCCATCATCGAGATGATGCCCATCATCGGCAACGGCCTCGACGCCTCCTCCAAGGCCAGCACCGGCGCCTGCATGGAGAAATACAATGTGCAGCAGCTGGTCAACACCGCCCTGCAGGAAGTCCGTCCTCACTCCTTCGTCGTCAAGACCCCTCAGGGCCAGATCGAGGAGATGCCCTTCGACTACGGCTTCATCTGCCTGGGCATGAAGGCCAATGCCCCCGTGCTCGCAGACCTGACCGCGCTCGCAGAGGAAAGCAACAAGGCTGAGCTGATCAACATCGGCGACTCCGTCCGCGCAAGAAGGATCATCGACGGCACATGGGCCGGCAGACACCAGGTTCTGGCCACCCTCGAGAGAATGGGCTTCATGGACTAAAGATTCAAAGATCCGGACCTTCGTCCCAGGATGTCTTCGCCCGGGATCCGCGGCAGGCCTCAATATTCTGAAGGGAACTGCCAGATCATGGTGCCAGGAATCTTGGCGGTTACAGTTCAGGAAACCATTCTGCTTTTTCAGATTACTCTGAATGTATAAATGTGATAAAATATACCGGATGGACAGATCTCATCTGCTCCATCCGGTTTTGTTACAGTTCACGCCCTCCTGAAGGGCGTGAACTGTAACGTTGCGTTTGGCGATAACAAAGCTTCGCATTGTCAATGCGCTTCGCGCGCGCCAAACGCCGTTAAACTCGGGTTTTGCGCAAAGAGCGTGCGCAAAACGCCTCGCGCTTCAGGTGGGTCTGAACTGTAACCCGGTTTTCTCTTATAACAGCCCGGCTGCCGGGAAGAGCATGGCGCCCGCCCTGCTCTTCCCTCTGCCGTTTCTCATGAAAGGGATCTGCTTCTGATCCTGAAAATCAGCAAGGAGGAAAAACTATGCCTTTAGGAGTCATCGTCAATTCCATGTCCGTTGTCATCGGCGGACTGCTGGGAACCCTGGTCGGAGACAGGTTCTCCGCCGATTTTAAAGATAAGATCAACATGATCTTCGGCTGCTGCGCCATGGCCATGGGGATCAGCTCCATCGTACTGATGGAAAACATGCCTGCGGTCGTCTTTTCCGTCATCATCGGCTCCATGATCGGACTGGCCGTCCACCTGGGCGACCGGATCAACGGAGCGGGCAGGGTCATGCAGACAGCTGTCAGCCGCTTCCTGCACGCGACCCCGGCCGGGATCTCCAGAGAGGAATACGACGCCACCCTGCTCACGGTCATCGTCCTCTTCTGCGCCAGCGGCACGGGGATCTACGGAGCCCTGGTCTCCGGAATGAGCGGGGACCACAGCATTCTGTTCGCCAAGTCCGTCCTGGATCTTTTCAGCGGAATGATCTTTGCCTGCACCCTGGGCGCCATCGTCTGCCTGGTCGCCGTTCCCCAGTTCATTCTCTTTCTGATCCTGTTCGCACTGGGCAGCTTCATCATCCCGCACACGACTCCTGCCATGGTCGCCGATTTCAAGGCCTGCGGCGGCTTCCTCCTGCTGGCCACCGGCTTTCGCATGATCAAGGTCAGGATGTTCCCGATCGCGGATATGCTTCCCTCCATGATCCTGGTCATGCCCGTCAGCCTCTTCTGGGCGTCCGTCATCATGCCCGCCGTGGCTTCCCTGGCCTGAGCCGGGCGGATCACATGCAAAAAACCTCCGGCTGAAACCGGAGGTTTTTTTTGATGTTATATTCAATTATTGTATCTGTTCGGGCC
>DGUF01000208.1:23215-39978 GCA_002394525.1 Lachnospiraceae bacterium UBA4317
ATGACCGGGACGTGAAGCTTCACGGCCGGCTGATCAGAGGGGACTCTCACCGAAGACCTTCTTGTGCTGGGCGATCAGGTAGAGAGTGCTCAGGGTCGCGAGGATCGCGAGAACCAGCATCAGGCCCATCAGGGTGTAGACTGCAGCGCCCTCACCGGAGATGACGGTCAGTCTTGCGGCCACGACCGGGATCAGGTAGGAGGCAGCGCCCATGAAGGTGTAGTAGATACCGGTGTTTCTGCCCTTGGGGCCGGGGTTGAACATCTGGACAACACCCAGGCCGGTCTGCAGAGCTCCGCCTGCGGAGAAGAAGCCGATGCAGAGGATGGCGACATAGACGATGGCGACGTTGTGGATGAGCAGAACAATGAGCAGGGCAAGTGCTGTCATCACAGAGTCGACGATGATAACCTTCAGAGGATTCCATTTCAGCTTGGCCATCATGAATGCCCAGAAGATAACTGCGCACAAAGAACCAAGTGTGTAGATGGTGGTCATACCGGCAGCCTGGACCTCGGTCAGTCCCGAATAGGCAAGACCAAAGGCCTTGGTGTACTGCTGGGCGCCGTACATGATCGCCATGCACAGGAAAGCGTAGAAGTAAGCGAGGAACTTGGTGAAGGCGTTGGGTTTTACCTTCATGCGGTCCTTTGCGGCCTGGATCTCGGCCTCGATCTCGCTGCTGCCCTTGCCGCCGGCGGACTTGGCGGCCTTCTTCTCGTCGTCATAGACATAGGGGGCTGCGCAGGCAAGTGCCAGGACTACGAAGGACATGGCCAACGGAATGTAGATGTTCATCTTCCACATGCCGGCAGCTGCGTTGCGGACTGCAAGCAGGGGATAGATCATACCGGACAGGGATACGAAGAACTTGATGCCGATCAGGGCTGCGCCGGGAGCTGCAGGATATGCCTCCTGAACAGCGGGATAACCGGATGCATCCCAGAAACCGGAGGTCGCGACACCTGCCAGGAAGCCGGCGAAGGCTGCCAGAGTGGCGTTGCCTGTGGTCAGCATGGTGACGAAGCAGATCACGTAGAGGATCGCGCCGCCGATCATCAGCTTTTTGCGGCCGACGCGGTCCGAGATCTCGCCGCCGATCCAGACACTGCAGAACTTACCGAAGCCGGTCCATGCGATCGCGGTACTGACGGCCGCGACACCTGCCTTGTAGGCGGCAGAGTTGGGATCGGACATGTCAAATCCCCACTGAAGGGCGAAGTTGACCTGATTCTGTGAAAAGATGAGCGCCTGAATACCGTGTGTCAGATAAGCCATGTAGACGGCTATCATAGACAGAGCATATTTTTTAGCTTTCATTTTTCTCCCTCTTTTTTATGTGATTTTGAATGTTCCCGGGACTGCCGCCGCCCCCCTTTTCAAGTAGATCCTGGATGACACACGGGGAAAAGTGGATATTTCCGGCCGCAGCAGCCGCCTTCTATCATCTCTGCCCGGGAGCCCCGGACAGTTATGATCTGAGTTTGATCCGGCCCGAATAATATTTGTATCTGTTCAGCACCCCGCAGCGCCTCTGTCAGCCCGGGATTGCAGGTGCAAAGCACCTGCAATCCGAGGGGTGCTGAACAATTACTAATATTTTTGAATATAAATATTATTTGGCCTGCTCAGCCTGCCATGCCTGATACTCCTCGACAGGCATCTCAAGGCCGGTGTAGAGCTCGTAGTTGACAGCGCCCTGATAAAGGAGCATGCCCTTGCCGCCGATGGCCTTGGCGCAGCCTGCCGCCTCAGCGTCGAGGATCAGCTGGGTCTTCTCGGGATTGTAGACGGTGTCTGCGACCACGAGGTCCTTCCTGAGCAGGGACTTGTCGACCAGAGAGATGCCGTCCTGGGGCTTCATGCCGACAGAAGTGGCATTGACGAGGATATCGCAGGCCTTGATGGCGGCAGCAAGCTTGTCTGCCTCCTCGAGATGGGTCACAGTGACCTTGACGTCGGGAGTCTCCTTTGCGAGCTTCTCCTTCGTGGACTCGGCCCTTGCGTAGAACTCATCGTCGCGGTTGAAGATCGCGACCTCTGCAGCCCCGTCCAGAGCGGCCTGGACCTGGATGGCTGTAGCGGCGCCGCCGGCACCGAGCACGACCATCTTTTTGCCCTTGACTTCAACGCCGTTGACAGCCAGGTTCTTGACAAAGCCGACACCGTCCGTGACATCGCCGTAGATCTTTCCGTCCCTGTTGACGAAGACGTTGCAGGCGCCGATGATGCGGGAGGCAGGGGAGATCTCGTCGCAGAGAGTAGCCGCGATGTTCTTGACGGGCATGGTGAAGTTGCCGCCGCGGAGATTCCAGAGCCTGACCGTATTCATGGTCTGCTCCATATCATCGATGTTTACGTCAAATGCCATATAGGCGAGGTTGAGGCCGTGCTTGCGGAAGCACCAGTTGTACATGGCGGGGGATCCCGAATGTCCTACGGGTGTGCCGAACAGGGCCAGGAGGCCGGTGTGGCCGTCGATTCTGTTTTCCATGATCAATATTCTCCTATGGGTCAAATTCAAGACTCGCTCGCGAGTCTTGCGCGCCGGATGCGGGTTGACATGTCTTGTTTTTCAAAGATATGTCAACATCCTCCAACAGCTTTGCAAAGCAAAGATGTTCCGCATACCGTGCGCATCCTCGCGGAGCGTTTATTCTTCATCGCGGGATTGTACCCACGATGAAGCAAGTTCCTTTTTTGCGAGCGTTTCCCACAACTGAAGTCACGGGTATTGCGCGATGAAGAATAAATTACAGCTTCATTGCAGCGTCGTAGGCTTCCTTGGTTGCGTCGAGGGCCCTTCTGGCCTGAACGGCATCGCCGACCAGGTAGGTCTCGGGAACGATCTCCTTGACGGCATCGCGGAAATCATAGACGACGTTGCGGTTCTCATCGCGGTGGCTGTAGCGGGATACGAAGCCCATGGACAGGACGACCGTATCGAAGCCTCTTGCCTCGTACAGGGTCTCGTCGGACTTGTCGGCGGCATTCTTGTAGCTGACGCCGTCGGAGAAGATCTCGGAGACAGCAGCGTCGACGAGTTCCTTGACGCCGTACTCGTTGAGGGCGCGCATCAGGAAGACGCGGTGCTCGTGGATGACATCGGGGCCGATCTCGTGGCGCATCTCGACGATGGAGACGTCGTGGCCCTGCTCAGCCAGGAACTCAGCGGTCTCAGCGCCGACCATGCCGCCGCCGACGACCAGGACCTTGTGGCCGACCGGACGCTTGCCGTCCAGGGCATCCACGCCGTGCACGATGTCGGGGTTGGTGATTCCCTTGATGAAGGGCAGGACCAGGGTCTCGGAACCGGTCGCGATGATAACTGCATCGGGCTTGTCAGCCTTGAGCATGTCGACATCGACCTTGGTGTTCATTTTGATCTCGACACCGGCCTTCTCACACTTGGTGATGTAGCTGCGGATCATGTTGGTGATATCGCCCTTTCCGGGAGGGAAGGCGGCCAGGCGCATATTGCCGCCCAGCTTGTCGGATGCCTCAAAGAGGGTGACCTTGTGGCCGCGCTCCTGGGCAGTTGCCGCCGCGATCATGCCGGCGACGCCGCCGCCGATGACATAGACCTTCTTAGAGACCTCAGCCTTGGGAAGTCCGTCGATCTCACGGCCCAGGACAGGGTTGGTCAGGCAGCAGATGGGCTTGCCCTGATACATGTTGGCTACGCAGCCCTGGAGGCAGGCGATGCAGGGAGTCATGTCCTCCAGCCTGTCTTCCATGGCCTTCAGAGGCATGGCGGGATCCGCCAGGGACTGACGGCCGAAGGCGACCATATCCGCGACGCCCAGTTTGACGACCTGCTCAGCGAACTGAGGCTCTGTGTAACGGCCGACGGTGATGACGGGAATGGAGACACACTTCTTGATGTTTCCGACCAGCTCCGCGGAGAAACCGCCGTGGATGCCGGTGGGAGCCCACATATACTCATCCTTGATATGGACAGCGCGGGATACATGCAGGGCATCCAGGCCGCAGTCCTCGAGATAAGCGGCGACTGCGCACATGTCGTGGTTGTCAAGGCCGCCGAACATATCCTCGGTGCTGTTGATACGGGCCAGGACAGCGATCTTTCCTTCCGTAGCCTTCTTCACTTCCTCGATGATCAGGCGGGAGAAACGCATCCTGTTCTCGAAATTGCCGCCGAACTCATCGATACGCTTGTTGGTCCTGGGGGACATGAAGGAATTGACCAGATAGCCGTGAGCCATGTGGATCTCGACAGCGTCGGCTCCGGCCTTCATGGCGCGCTTTGCGGCCTCGCCGTAGCCCTTGACCAGCTCGTAGACCTTCTCAGTGGAAACTTCTACGGGGATATCTCTGCCGTCAGCGGCAGCGATGGGGGAAGCGGCTTCAATGGGAGCGCCCGCATTTTTGGCATTGCCTTCAGGACCTGCGTTCTGCAGCTGGATGGAGACCTTGGCGCCCTCCGCATGACATGAGTCGATGACCTTTTTGAAGCTGTCGATGGTGGAATCATCATACAGGCAGGGCTTGCGGGGGCCGCCCTTGGCGCCCTTGTGGACAACTGTCGCCTCAAAAGTGATCAGTCCGAAACCGCCCTTGGCCCTTGCCGTGTAATAGGCACAGGACTGGTCGCTCATGGATCCGTCCGTGTTGGCGAAGTTATTGCCCATCGGAGGCACGACAAAACGGTTCTTTACCTGCATGGGTCCGATCTGAATCGGAGAAAACATATTCTTGAATTTCATCCCTTTACCTCTCTGCTTCTATAAAAAACTGCTTCTGTAGATGAAGAATAAATCTGCTTCGGTAAATATCTGTTTCTGAATCTGCTTCGATAAAAATCTGCCTGCGCAGGTTCCTGCTGAATAAGCTTCTGAAATAAGCTTGAGCAGGGCAGTTTCCGGCGGGAAAGCTCGATTCAGTCTTTTACATGGAAAACAGGGTGCCCGCCGGGGGCATCCCGTTTTCATATACGAGGCTATGATCCGGTCCGTTCAGAGAAGATCCCGTCTTCCCCTGCGGTCCGTTCTTTGATCAGCCCGCGGAGCACCGGAAGGGCTCCGATCAGCCTTCCAGAGCCTCAGGCCAGACTTCCTTGAGCACTGCGTAAGCGCCGTCGAAGGTCTCCTTGGCCGCCTGCTCGATGCCCTTGGCCAGGATCGCGTCGCTGATGACCTCTACGCCGAGAGCTGCGGGCTGGATGCCCTTCTCCTTGATCATCTTTACGAAAGGAGCGGTGCTTCCGATGCCGGTGCCGGGAGCAAGACGGTCATGCATGGACTCGTCTCTGAGGATGCTCTTGGCATAAGGTCTCTCCCAGACATCGTTGATCTGGATGGAGACGATCTTGTCAGCCGGGATGTCCTTGAGGAGCTCAAGGTCGCAGGGCTGATTGGCGCGTACC
The DNA here is from genome assembly GCA_002394525.1 of Lachnospiraceae bacterium UBA4317. Next base: position 28,602 of record DGUF01000208.1, read on the forward strand.
CAGTGCCAGGTATCCAGGATCAGCTTGGCGTTCTCGCAGTCAGCCATCTTGACGACCGCCCAGCCCTTCTTGATATCCGGAATACCGGAATAAGGCATGGGCTCGACACCGATGATCCACTTGCCGGCTCTCTGGCAGAGCTCACGCAGCTTCTGAGCGGTGTGCTCGACAGAGTAGTTCTCCATCAGGCCGCAGTTGATCTGCTTGACGCCGAACAGCTCGCACATGTGGAAGCACATCTGCTCTTTGTATTTCTGCTCGTAGGAGCGGTTGTCCTCCGCCCACTGGACGATATACTCGACCTCGGTGCACTTCATGCCGTGCTTGTCGAGAATTGCAAGAATATCCTCATCATGAAGACCTTCCGCAAGAGCGTCTACATAGGTCTCCGCGCGAAGGCCGATTCCGTCATAGCCTGCCTTCTTGGCAGCGATGACGCGGTCCTCGAATTTGCACTGGTCTCCCAGTGTCCAGGAGCTTACTGTGATGGGATACTTTCTGGCCATAATGATTCTCCTTTCTGGTCTTTCGTGTATCAGTTTTTTCCGTACTCAACTGACGATCATGTGAATAGATATCCGCGCGTTGCGCCTGCCGGTCTTAGCCCTGAGAACGCGTAAAGCCCCCCGTCTGCAGGACAATTCCGGACTCGTTCTGTATTTCCTGATAAAAATTCTACTACTTTGTGAAACTTAAAACAAATTCATTATATGTAGCCGATTAATAGAATCTGCGCATAGATTATGGTATACTTTTTTTACCCTTACTGACCATGCCGCTCGTCAGAGCGGCAACGCAATGCGATCACAGGTGCCTGGGCCCGCGGCACAGGCACCGGAGTGAAAAAAAAGCTATCGAGCGTTTTTTTCACTCTTCCCATCATGTCGAAGCGCCTTGCGCGAGACACCCGAGGAAAAATTCGTGAAGACGATTTTTCCGATGGGATAAACGAAGTTTGCGGCGTTTCAACGCAAACTTCGAGTATGAAAAAAACGCTATCGAGCGTTTTTTTCATACTTTAGAAAGGACCGGAAACGCTCTATGAATCTGCATCATCTGAGATATTTCGTCACACTCGCTCATCTGGAGCACTATACAAAAGCCGCCAGGCAGCTGTCGATCACCCAGCCCTCCCTCAGCCATGCCATCTCCTCCCTGGAGGATGAGCTGACTGTCCGCCTCTTTGAAAAAGACGGCCGCAATGTGGTCCTGACCAAGTGGGGAAGCCTTTTTCTGAAGGATGCCGAGGATATTCTGGCCCGGCTGGACAGCAGCGTCGCCAACCTCAAAATGGCCGGCAGCGGCAACGGAACCCTGGAGATCGGCTGCATCCGGACGCTCGGCAGCAGCTATATCCCCGCCCTCATGCGGGATTTCATCCAGGCCAACCCCGACAAGAATATCCGCTTCCACCTCCACGGGGCAGGCGGCCTGTCCGCCGGGATCATCGAGGGGCTCAAAAACCGCCAGGTCGATGTGGCCTTCTGTTCCAAATATAAGGATGATCCCGCCGTCGACTTCGTCAAGGTCGCCTCCCAGGAGCTTCTCCTGGTCGTACCCGAAGACCATCCCCTGGCGGCGCGCAGGGAGATCACTCTGCGGGAGACCCTGGACTACCCCCATATCTTTTTCGACCGGCGGAGCGGCCTCAGAGATATCATCGATGACCTCTTCGAAAAGATCGGCGCAGAGCCGGAGGCGGTCATGGAGGCGGAGGAGGACCAGATCGTCGCCGGCCTGGTCGCCCGGGGCTTCGGCATTGCCGTTGTCCCCAATATCCATTTTCTCAAGTCCCTCCCGGTCAGGCTTCTGAGGATCACCGATCCCAGGCCGGAACGGCACTTCTACATGGCGTCCCTGAAAAATGTATATTATGCCCCGCTGATCAGGTCCTTTATGGACTATGCCCGAAAATATCGGTTTGAATCTGAGTACATATTCTGATATGCTACTAGAAGAGGGCTGTTTAATGCATTTTACGTTTTACAGACTTCGATCACAACTGTTCATTTCAAATTAAAGGAGACATGTCATTATGGAAAGACACCAGATTACCGGCCATACTGAACTCACCTGTCTTTTGGCTTACCCGATCCGCCACTCCAATTCTCCGGCCATGCACAATGCAGCCTACGAGAAGCTGGGAAAAGACGTAGTCAATCTCGCCTTTGAGGTGGACGCCGAGCATCTGGAAGACGCGATCAAAGGCGTACGTGCCATGGGGATCCTGGGCGGAAACATCTCCATGCCCAACAAGACCATCGTGCACAAGTACCTGGACGAAGTGGATCCGGCTGCGGAGCTGGTCGGCGCCTGCAATACCTTCACCAACCGCAACGGCTATCTGAAGGGCTATGTCACTGACGGCATCGGCTATATGGCCTCCCTCAAGGACAACAACATCGATATCATCGGCAAGAAGATCACCATCGCAGGCTCCGGCGGCGCAGCGACAGCCGTCCAGATCCAGGCTGCTCTGGACGGGGTCGCCGAGATGTCCATCTTTGCCCGCGACGACAAATTCTATGCCAACGCTGAGGAGACCGTGGAGAAGATCAACACAAAGACCAACTGCAAGGCTAAGCTCTTCCACCTCGAGGACCTCGACGCCCTCAAAAGGGAGATCGCCGATTCCGTCCTCTTCACCAACGCGACCGGCTGCGGCATGAAGCCCCTCGAGGGATACACCTATATCCCCGACAAGTCCTTCTTCCGTCCCGACCTCATCGTCACTGACGTCGTCTATGCCCCCGCTGAGACCGCCATGCTCAAGATGGCCAAGGAAGTGGGCTGCAAGACCATGAACGGCTCCGGCATGATGCTCTTCCAGGGCCTGGCCGCCATCGAGCTCATCATGGGCGAGAAGGTGGACAGCGAGTACATGAAGGAGAAGCTGGGGATCAAATACGACTGATCCGGCCGACAGCAGAAATGAGTCAAACTGTTACGTCCCCATTGACTCACATTTACTCGCTCAATAAAAAGAGCATTGCCATTCAAAGCGATATGGCAATGCTCTTTTTATATTTATCATCAGTCGGCGACGGCCGTGTATTTGTCAAACAGGTCCTGGCCGCAGTCCTCGCGGATGGTGTCCCAGACAGGGGCGCACATCTCCTTCATCTTCGCGTAGTCCTCTTCGGAGGGGGTGACGATCTCCATCCCGGCCTCCTCCAGGTATTTCACGGCCTCCTCGGCCTTCTGGTCGGATATGGCGCCGGCGTCCTCCTGGGCGCGGCGGGCGGCCTCCTCGATGATGGCGGCCTGGTCCTCTGTCAGGCTGTTCATGAACTTGTCGCTGGCGATCAGGGTGACGGGATCCGGCACGGCATTGGTCATGACCAGGCGCTTCTGCTGCTCGTAGAGCCTGGCGGTCACGATCAGGGGCAGGGCGTTTTCCTGGGCGTCGATGGTCCCCTGCTGGAGGCCGATGTAGACCTCCGAAAAGGTCATGGGAGTGGGGTTGGCCTTGACGGACTTCCAGAACTGGATGTGGTATTTGTTTTCCATCACGCGGATCTTCTGGCCGGCGATGGAGCTGATATCCTCATAGGGTTTGGACATGGTCATGACGCGGAAGCCCTGGTCCGTGATCCCCAGAAAGCGGTATCCGTGGTCCTTGTAGATCTCGCGGAAGGTGTCCATCAGCTCCTGATTCTCCATGTTTTTGCGGAAGCTGTCGATCTCCGTGTAGACGCAGGGTGTGTCAAAGACGCACAGCTGGGGAATGTAGCTGACCTGGGGGGAGGGAGAAGCCGCGATAAAGGGGATATCCCCGTCCTTCATGCTCTCCATCAGCTCCAGGTCCGTGCCGAGCGTGCTGTCCGTATAGACCTGGATCTTCATCTTGCCGCCGCTCAGCTCACTGACATAATCGGCGAAGGTCCGGGCGAAGAGGTTGGTGACCGTCTCGCCCGAGCTGCAGGTCGCCAGCGGCCAGGCGAAATTCTGCTCATTGTGCCTGGTCGTGAGGGCTCCGTAAATGACCGCGGCCACCAGGATAGCCGAGACGATCAGCTGTTTGATTCTCTTTCCACTCATTTTCTCTATGTCTCCTTGTTCCATTCTCGAAAGGCCCGGCATCCCGCAGACAGCTCTCCTGCCCGGGATTCTCTCCGGGATTTTTATGACTTGGCCGCAGGCGGGCTCCTGTCAGGTCCTCAACAGATCGCGGACAGGGGGCCGGCCGCGCTTCAGATCAGGGCAAGGCTGATCGCCGGGATAAATGTGATCAGGAGCAGGGCGACCAGGAACATGACGATCAGGGGGACTGCCTTCCTTGCGATCTCCATGACCGGGATCCCTGTCATGGAGCTGGCCACGAAGAGGTTGACCCCGATCGGCGGTGTCACATAGCCGATCGCCAGATTGACGACCATCATCACGCCGAAATGGATGCCCGTCATGCCGAAGCCCTTGACGATGGGCAGGAGGATCGGCGTCAGGATCAGGATGGCAGGTGTCGTATCCATAAACATGCCGACGATGAGCAGGAAAATATTGATGGCGATCAGGACGACCACCTTGTTGGTGAAGGTCGCCAGGATCCAGGTACTGACCGTCTGCGGGACCTGCATCAGGGTCAGGACCCTGGAGAAGGCAATGGCGGAGGCCATGATAAAGAGGATGGGCGTATAGGTCGCGATCGCCTCGAGGAAGAGCCCGTAGAGGTCGGAGACCCTGATCTCTTTGTAGACGACCAGGCTGATCAGCAGGGCGTAGAAGACCGAAATGACGGCCGCCTCGGTGGGAGAGGCGACCCCGCTGTAGATGCTGCCCAGGATGATCACGGGGGACAGGACGGCCAGAAAACTCTCTTTGAGCACGGTAAAGAGCCCTTTCCCGTGGAGCTCATCGATATAGGCCGAGATCTTTTCCTTGTCCTCGCCGTATTTTTTGCAGTGATAGACCGCGTAGACCATGAGCAGGACAGCGATCAGGATCCCGGGGATCACACCGGCCGTAAAAAGGTCGCTGACCGACTCGCCGGAGGCCAGGCCGTACATGATAAAGGGGATGCTGGGCGGAATGATGACGCCCAGGCTCCCGGCGACGGCAATAATGGCCACGCAGAACTTTTTCTCATAGCCCAGCTTCAGGAGGATGGGCAGGGTCATGCTGCCGACCGCCGCGACTGTGGCGACGCCGGACCCGGAGATGGCCCCGTAGAAGAGGCAGGTGACGATGACCGCGCAGGGCAGGCCCGCCGTCCTTTTTCCGATGATGTAGGAAAAAAGGTTGAACAGACGCCTGGAGATGCCGCCCTTGGCCATCAGGATCCCGGACAGGATAAACATGGGGACCGCCAGCATGGGAAAGCTGTTCAGGGCATTGAACATGGCGCGGACGATATAGGTCGCGCTGGCCGTGAACGAGGCGTCAAAGGCACTCGGCAGGACACAGGCAATGGCCAGGGCCATTGAGATCGGTATGGCCAGGAACAGGCATACCGCAAACAGGATCATTACAAATGTTGCAGACATAAGCTTCTCTCTCCCCTCAGACACATGCTTTTGGCCCGGCCTGTCTCACAGCCCTCTCAGGGCGGCAGGTCGTCCGGATCCGCATGTAAAAATCTCTGTCTCTTATTCGTGGTCCTCTTCCTTTTTCCCCTCGCGCAGCAGACGGATCCGCTGCAGGAGCTTCTGGACCAGCCTGAGCTCACACAGGCCGAAGGAAAGGACCGTAACGGACTGGACCAGCCACATGGGGATCCCGACCGCCGGACTGGCGGCCTGCCCCTTATAGGATTCCATGACAAAGTGCATGGCAAAGGGAAGCAGGTAGGCGAACAGGACCAGCTCGACCGCGTAGCTGAAGAGCCGGAAGAGATGGACTCCCCTTCCGCCCCAGTCATCCCTGAACCACTCCACGAACTGGTCGATCTTGATCGACTTGCTGTTCTTGATGCAGTAACTGATGCTCAGAAATCCTGTCCAGATAAAACAGAATCTCGTGATCTCTTCCGACCAGGACAGGGAATTGCCGAACACATACCTGGCAACGATCTGGATCCCCATGATGACCATCATCATGACCAGAAGTACAAACAGCAATACCTCCTCAAAATGCCTGTCGATCCACCGGATTATTTTCATTTTTACCCCTCATGTCAAAGCGCCTTGGGCGGAGGCACCCGGGGAGAAACCGCGAAGGTGATCCCCTCCTGCCTGCCGCTATTGTTAATTTATTCACAGAATACCATACTATTATATTCGTTTGAGAAAAAATAAACAAATGAAAAAAAACTATTGATTGAATGTAAAAAAACTATTGTATATTTCTGCGCGCATTGTATATATCCGCCAGCAAAAAAAACGGTCCGGCAGACTCGCTGCCGGACCGGAATGTCCTTCTCACAATATATCAGATGGCTGCCTTACTCAGCTTTCCCGTCTTCCAGTTCGAAGGGGGTGAGCTCCAGAGCCTCCGCCGTGTGGGCCGCCCGGATCTCATTCGCCTGGTCCGCCGTTATGGATGTCATCAGGTTCGTACTGAGCGCGCTGACCTGCTCCTCGGAGAGACTTTCGAGGGTGATCGCATCGGTCCCCTCGAGATTATCTTTATCGGGGCTCTTGTCACCGCCGACTCCGTCCAGGCCGGCATCCGTGTCTCCCTCTGCCGTCCGGGCATCAGCCGCCTGGTCCTCGTCCGTCTCAAAGCCCTTGAGCTTTTTCGCACTCTTGAGCGAATACCAGGGTTCTTTGGCCCCGCCGGACTCGTCCATGACCAGAACATTACTGCAGACCAGCTTTGTGCCCTGGAGTCCGAAGTAGCCGATGTTCCACCGGCCCTCGTCGGAGACCTCTTCTCTGCGGATCAGGTTGCCGTCGCAGATAAAATAATTGATATTGCCGTCGCTCGCGGCCACCTGGACAGGCGCGCCGTCCTCGATCGTATAGATCGCGAAAACAGCTCCCTCTCCGAATTTCTTTGTGTCAGTAGGGCAGATCAGGAACTCCTCCTGCCCGTCATCGTTGAGGTCCAGGCTGGTATAGCCCAGGGACTCCGCGGTCGTATCATCCGACGATACCCATTTGAGGCCCAGGGACTCGGACTCCTCCGACTGCCACTTGGCCCTGATTGCCTCGTCGTACTCCTCAAAGATCTCGTCGTACTCCGAGGGGGCCTCGTTGGGGCCGGACATCCTGACCTTGTTGACCTTCTTTTTGCGCTTTTCCCTGCGCTTTGCCTCATAGGCCGAGATGAAATTGAGATTGGTCAGTTCGTAGGTATTGAAGAGATAGGATGTGAACTGCTTCTCTTCGATCTTGGCATGGTACCACTTCTGCTTGCTGAAATAATCACTGATCCACTTGGTCGAGAACTTCCGTCCCCGCCTGGCAAAAAACTCATTGCGGGCAAGGATCAGTTCATTGTCATCCATCCAGCTGATGTTCTTCTCTGTGATAAAGTAGGTATCTGCATCAGGCAGCAGATACTGATTGTCCTCTGCCTGCCTGTTAAATTCCCAGTCGTCGTTCTCGGAATTACCTCCGAAGTGAACCTTATTCTTCGCTTTCTCCGCCGAAGCGGGAACCGCGAAAGATCCTGTGACCAGCGCGATCGCCGCAGCCATGGCCGCCAGTCTCACACCGATTCCTTTCATGTTTTCTCCTTCCAGTCTAAACAGGAATTAAGCCGAAATATGATGCAGGCCCCTACCTGCATCCGGTAAGATAGGGCAGTTTAACCCAACTGCTTATTCATTTATAACACAGTTTTCTTCTTACGTCTTGCTATTTTCCGCTTTTCCTGAATTTTTTTTGACCTGCGGGGCCAGGATTCATCCATTCATCTGGATTTTCACCTCATTCTTTCCGGAGGTTCGGGCACCGCTCGCGAGGCCTGCGGGTCCTGTCCAAACCTGCCGGGCCCCTTCGTTTTGACCGGTCTGTGCTAAGCCCCGGGCGGGCTATGCTTAAACCCTGTTCCGGCAGCTGTCCTCATGAAAAATAAGACGGGGGCAGGGGGGACCGCGTTACAGACCTCCCAAAAAAAGACTGTTCCGCACCCAGATTAATGCGGAACAGTCCGACGACTCAAATCTTCTCCAGGTCTCCCAGGAGACTGCCAATATAGTTGATCTCTTTTACCAGCGCGGCCTTCTGCCGGTTCAGATCGTCCATCTGGACCAACTTTTCCGCCATCTCCGTGTCCGGCAGCTGCATAAACCCGCCTGCCACGACAAAGGGAAGCTTCTGCTTCTTTTCCGTTTCTCCGTACCTGACTGTGATGACACCTTCCTTCTGGAGGATAACCGTTCCCCGGCCGTACTGTGTATGGTCAACTTCCGTCCCCTGCAGATCCGGAATCGTGTAACCGCTCAGAAGCGCATCAACAGCCGCAAGCCGGCTGCCGAGGGAAGCCTTCTGGGCGTTCAGCTTCTCCATCCGTTCTCTCTTTTCCTCTTCCTTCTGACGCTGTGTGGATGTTTTCTTCTTAACCTCTGCCCCTTCTCTTACCGCCATACATTTTCCTCCTGTGCTGCTGATCCTGTTTCCGTCAAGTATAAATGTATCTTATGGTTGTTTACATACAGCTCGATAAAAACCCGATATATACTTTATTATAGCATAAATTATCAGAAAATATAATCGGATTTGCGAAAAAAAGCATGTGGTGCTTCACAGAAAACGAAAGCCCACGCTCCCGCGGAGGGCGTGGACTTTCACTGTCAATAAGCTTTTAATAATCTTTTTCCATGCCGCACATACTGCAGACCTTGACGCCCTTGAGGCCGCCCTTGAAAAAGCCTCCGCAGTACTGGCAGCGGCCCTGCCTTCTCCAGACAGGCCGGCGGCTGCGCAGGTATTCCGCGTCCTTGGCCTCCGCTTCCTTGCGGCGGATAAAGTCGGAGACGGCCGGCAGCTCCGGGCAGGCCGAAAATGCAGCCTTGTCGATTTCCTGAAGGCTCGCGGGAAGGGCGATGTCCGACAGGGAGATGCAGCTCTGGAAGGCATTTTTGCGGATGACCAGAAGCCTGGTCGAGAGCCTGACCCTCTCCAGGTGCTCGCAGCCGCTGAACGCGCCCTCCCTGATCTCAGTCACGCTGTCTGGCAGCTCCACGCTCACGATACGGGCATTGTGGAAGGCCTCGGCCCCGATATTGATGATCCCGTCCGGGATCCGAACATACTCGCTCTGGCCGATATAGCGGACCAGGGTGGAGCCGTCCACCAGGAAATCGCCCTCCTGGCGGCCTGCGGGGCCGGCCCCCTGCAGGGCACCCGTCACAGCCGCCCCCGTCTGCTCGGGGACAGCCTGTTCGACCTCCCGGACCGCTGTCCCGTACAGCTGGATGTGGAAGCGTCCCGTTCCATCGGCCAGCGGCACGGCAGTCTGCCTGAGCCCGATCACGGCGTCCGCCTGCAGCATGGCCGCGCTCTTGCGGATCTCGCGCAGAGCCCCCAGGAATCCCTGGTCCGGGTCCGTCTGGCTGAGGCTGGAGCCGCAGACCGGTCCAACCACCTCATACCCTGTATTCAGATCAAGCGTTGTCACTGTCATGTTCATCATATCTGCCATTTTTTGCTCCTCGGAATCATTTTCAAGACCATCTGCTCCGGTGTCTCCTGCCGGCTCCGCGTTGACAATGCGAAGCATTGACAGGCCGATTATTTGAATCTCACATCGCTTGCTTAAAAAGCCCGCGGCGTGTACACTATTCATGTTGACGGCATAGCGCACAAATCCATGTAAATGCCGCATACAGTCTATAGTTTACCACATGGGGGTTTTTTTGAAAAAGCTATTCCGCCTCTTAATTGCAGTTTTCTGCATTTTTTTTGCATTGCGCCTGCTCCCGGCAGGGTCTCTCTCCGTCCTCAGCCCCTTCTGGCAGGGCACGGAGACCCTGCTGCAGGAAATATCCGGACTTGTTTTTTCCACGGAAGATGACAGGTCCTCTCCCGGCCCCGCCTCCGATGCTCCGGACCCGGATGTCCAGGATGATCCGGCCTCCTCCGCTGACGCGGAAAATGACACGGATCGTGACGCGGATAAAAAGGAGGCAGACAGCGCCGGCCGGCAGGAAGATCAGGGCGGGACGGAGGATCCTTCCCCGGCCGCCCCTGAACCCGCGGACCAGGAAGGGGATGCGGGCTCCGCAGAGCCAGAACCCGCCGAGGCGGAGGATTCCTCTGCAGACGCCGCAGAGCCCGAACCCGCGCCGCCCGGTCCCGTGTCCGAGGACAGGATCGTCTATTACTATTACACGCGGATCTCTCCCGAGGAACGGCTCCTCTACGACGCCATGCTGGCCCTGGCCCGGGATCCGGAGGGAACCGGAGAGGAATCCCGCCTGATCGGCATGGATCCCTCATCGGAGGAGTTTTCCGTCAGCTATACGCGGGCCTTCAACGCCCTGGTCAGCGACCATCCCGAGCTGTTCTGGATCAGTATGGCCCGGGCCTCCTACCAGTGCAGGTACTATATCCTGCCCGCCTTCGGCGGCCAGTACAAGGTCGTCTTTTCCCTGCAGTTCGAGGGGGAGGACTCCAGCTCTCCGGAAGAGCTCAGAAGCCGGTACGGCGCCGAGGAGCAGCAGCTCCGGGAGGCCCGCGACAGCCTGCTGGGACAGGTTGATTTCACCCAATCCCAGGCGGGCATAGCCCTGCAGATCCACGACCTCCTGCTGGACCGGGCGTGGTATAACCGCGGCGCGGGCACAGACGATTACGCCCACTCCGCCTACGGGGCCCTGGTGGCGGACAGCAGCGGCAATCCCGGGGGTGCCCTCTGCGACGGCTACTCCCTGGCCTACCAGTACCTGCTGCAGCATGCGGGCCTGACCTGCGCCATGGTCAGCGGCTACGCGGGGCCCTCCGAAGAAGACCTGGAAAAGCACGCCTGGAATATCGTCCTGCTGGATGAGGACTGGTACGAGGTCGACTCCACCTGGGATGACATCGTCCTGGACATCTCCCCGGACGAGGAGGGATATGATATCCTGAACGAGGCCCTGTCCGACCAGATCTACATGCAGCGGATCCGCCATTACATGTACAACCGCACGACAGAGCAGATGCGGTCCTTTACACCGGGAGAGGAATACCGCTATTCCAGCGACAACGGCTGGGTGACCCTGCTGCAACCCTCCGTACATATCCGCTTCAGCGAGGAGGACAGCGAGCAGACCCGGGATTACATCACCCCGCTGGCTCCGACGGCCGAAGGCACCCTCTATACCTGGGACATGCTGGCCGGAGTTCAATAGATGATTGGGCTGGCAGAGGCGCACGGCGCTGAGCAGCCGCAAAAAACATAGAATTTTCACAGAATAGAAGGCTTATTCCCCGGACCTCACTTGAAAAATCCTGCGGAAAAACTATTATAAAGACAAATTAAAACGATGTAAGGGTCAAAAGGTGGTCAA
>DGUF01000177.1:0-6122 GCA_002394525.1 Lachnospiraceae bacterium UBA4317
ATCGACGTGGACGAGAACGGCGTCATCAGCGGCCTCTTCTAAGTATATGACAGCTATATGACCCGCGGCCGGGACCCATACCCGGGGGACCACACCCCGAAAGCCGCGGGGCCTTACACCGGACAGTTTATAAGGGCAGCCCTGTGAAAGGCCGGCTTCGGCCCTGATCGGTAAGACGAAAAATGACCGAATAGACTAAAGCATGAAACTTCAAAAAAGGACGCTTCCCGGTTCCGCTTAAAGAGCAGAACAGGGAAGTGTCCTTTTGGGTAAACCAGGATATTCTTTTGCAGGAATATTTTTTGCAGGAATATTTTTGCAGAAATATTTTACAGGATTTTTTACAGGAATAGACGGCAGTACAAACAGATTTGCAGGGAGGAACAGAAACTTTGTCCAAAGACCAATATACTGAAGGCGGAGAGGGATATACACAGGAGCCGGAGAATCCTGCTCAGGTACCAGAACAGCCCGCGCAGGGGCCGGCGGATTCTGCTCAGGAATCAGTGGATTCTGCCCGGGAAGCGGAAGGATCTCCTCAGGAACCGGAACCGGAGGATCCCAATCCGGAAGCGGAGCAGCCTGTGCAGGAACCTGAACAATCTGCCCAGGAACTGAATCCGAACCCCAATTTATTCTCCCGTATAATGAAAAAGAAGAGCCTGATCGCAGGTCTTATCCTGGCATGTCTGGTGTGTGCCGGAGCGGCATACCTCTGCAGCCGGGGGAAGGGACCGGGTCCTGCAGGATCCGATTCATCCGGGACGGCCTCGCAGACCGCTTTGACAGGGCAGGGAATGTCCGCGGACCAGGGTGACACCGCCCGGGAGAAAGGCACCGCGAAGGACAGCGGCACCGCGCAGGAGATCGAAACTTCGAAAGAGCAGGCGATGTCGAAAGAACAGGCAGCTGCTACAGATGAAGGGCCCACGAAAGAGCAGGCAGCCGCTATGGATGAAGGCTCCACAAAAGAAAAAGCGGACACAGCAGAAACAGGAGCCACATCACAGGAAGAGGCTGCGGCGGAGACCGGAACACAGGCAGACAGCATCGACCTTACACTGGGCTTTGCCGGCGACATCTGCCTCGCCGACAATTACATCCCCATGCAGCACCTGCAGGAGATCGGTTCGGAGGATATCGCCGACGGAATCGATCCCCGCTATATCAGGATCATGCGGGACATGGACCTGATGTGGATCAACAACGAATTTGTCTACAGCCGCCGCGGGGAGCCCCTGCCCACCAAGGCCTGGACCTTCTGCGGGGATCCCGACAACGTAAAATATCTCAAGGACCTGGGTGTGGACATCGTGGGACTCGCCAACAACCACACCTTCGATTACGGGGAGGAATCCTTTATGGACACCCTCAAGACCCTGGAGGATGCAAAGATCCCCTATGTCGGTGCCGGAAGGACCCTGGACCAGGCAAAGGCCCCGGTCTATCTGGAGACCAACGGAGTCAGGATCGCCTATGTCGCCGCCTCCCGCGCGGAGTATACGATCTACACCCCGGAGGCAACCGATACAGAGCCGGGCATCCTCTGGTGCTATGACAATACCCGCTTTCTGGAGTCCATACGGGAGGCGGCAGAAAATGCCGACTACGTCATTGCCCTCCCCCACTGGGGCGTGGAACACAGCACCGAACTGGAGGAAGCCCAGACCGAAGGCGCCCATGCCTACATCGATGCCGGAGCGGACGCCGTGATCGGAGCCCACCCCCACATCCTGCAGGGAATCGAATACTACAAGGGCAAACCCATCCTCTACAGCCTGGGCAATTTCTGGTTCGACGGCTATGACATCGATACCCTTGTCGCCCGCCTCCATATAAAGGGCAAAAAAGCGGAGATCGACTCCCTTTCGGATAATGCCGGGATCGAACTCAGACTCTATCCAGGCACCCAGAGCGGCGCTTACACCGGACTGGCTGACACCGACGAATGGAAATCCCGGATCCTGGACTACCTGGAAAGCATTTCCGTAAATGTCACAATTGACAAAGACGGAGTGGTGCACCCCGACTCTCCCTGACCAATGAGTCAGCGGGAGTCAGCGGGGACGTAACAGATTGACTCATTACTCAGTATTACAACGTAAAAAGCCGCCGTCGTCGGACCTTCCCATGAGGCCCGGTACGGCGGCTTTTTGGGGAGATCATGGACGTGCAGAACCGCCGGATCTCACCATGCCGCCGTCCCCCTGAAAATGTCAGTTTTGTTATATTTCTGATTCAGATTTGTTACAGACTTCAGCTCTGTATCCATAAAATAAGGAGTTTTTCCCGAATAATCTGCATTTTAAATCTGTCAGTATTATTACATTTTCAGTCAATAAAGCCACTGAACATGGTCAGCAGGATCTTCTATAATCTAATCATAACAAGAAACAGAGAAATCCTGAACAGAGCACAGGCAGCTGTTAAAAACACTGAACTTAAAAACACTGAACATGAATGAAAGAGGAGGACTGAAATGAAAAAGTACAGAAAGATCCTGGCAGCAGGAGTGATCGCCATGATGTTCCTTACCGCCTGCGGCAGCACGGCGAGTACAGGCTCTGCAGATCAGGCTTCCGGCGGAGCATCCACCGGGGGGAAGTCAGACGGCGCCTACAACATGTGCTACATCTCCACGGTGGAGGATGAGTGGCTCACCGATCTGATGAACGACATGACCGTCAGCGCAAAGAACAACGGCGTGGATCTGGAGATCAAGCACGCCGGGAATGACTCCTCCAAAGTCATCCAGTGCGTCGAACAGGCCAAGGCAGAGGGCCGGGACGCCGCGATCGTCAACGTTGCCTACTCGGACGACGTGCGGGCCTGCGTGGAGGCTGCCGGTGACATGAACCTGGTCTTCGTCAACCGCCTCCCCGAGGAGTCCGACTATGAACTTCTCGGCGATAATATCATCGGTGTCGCTTCCGATGAGAAGCTTGCCGGAACCTTCCAGGGCGAATATCTCGCAGATTATTTCAAAAATAAGGGCCAGACAGACGTCCGCTACCTGATGCTCCAGGGCCCCATGGACCTGTCCCACTCTGTGATCCGCTCACAGAAGCCCCTCGAAGTCATGAAAGAGGCAGGACTTAATCCGGTCGAAGTGACGACGATCTCCGCCAATTACAACCGCGCGGAAGCCCAGTCCGGCGTCGACACCTTCCTCTCCAAGGACGGTGCGGAGTTCGACTGCATCATCTCCAACAATGACGCCATGGCACTCGGTGCCATCCAGGCCCTGGAAAACAATGACATCGATCCCGCTTCCATTCCGATCGTAGGAATTGACGCGACCGCGGACGCCGTGAAGGCAATCACGGACGGAAAAATGTCCATGAGCGTCTTCCAGAGTGCCGCAGGACAGGCTGAAGCAGCTGTCCGCATCGCCAAAAACCTTGTGGATGGCAAGCCCGCCGGAGAGGACGCCGGATGCACTGTTTCAGCTGACTGCGAGAACATCTACTATGTCCCCTTTGAAAAAGTGACCGCTGAAAACGCGAAGGACTATGCGGCAGGCAACTGAGGCCCAATTGAACTGACCGGCGGATAAATGACGAATGCAGCATATAAGATATGGACCGAAGATCATAACATGAAAACAGCTGCTGTCAAAGAGAAGACAGGCACATGAAGCAAGCCACGCAAACACACCTCGAATTCGAGGCAGTCTGAACAGTTCCTGAGGCCGCTGTACCGGGGCAAATACCTGGTGCGGCGGTTTCAGCATGAGGCGGCGTACTGGTGAAGTGTGCTGCTCTGACCAGCGGAATGCTGCGGAAGGGTGTATAATAAAGTTCATCAAATACAGAGGTTTATGAAATGAACAAGCAAAACAAAAAAGAATCCTTCTTCCTTTCACTGGCTCCAAATGACCGCTACATGATCGGCAACCTGTTTTTCCTGTACCTGATTCAGGGAATCTATACGATCCTGATCGGGTCCATCCTGCCCATGATCAAGGCCGAATACGGCCTCAGCTACCAGATCGGCGGCTACCTGATCTCGGCCCATTCCACTGGCAATATCGTCGCGGGCCTTTTCGCCGGCCTCATCCCCCTCCTGATCGGGATCAAAAGCTCCCTGATGGCCCTGAACCTCCTGCCCATCGTCGGCTTTTTCCTTGTGCTGGTCACAGGCAACCCCCTGATCCTTATCTTTGCCTTCCTGCTGACCGGCCTGGGACGCGGCTCGATCAGCAACTACAACAACCAGGCGGTCAGCACCCTGTCCGGCGGGAATTCCTCCCCGCTGAATGCCCTCCACGGCTTTTTTGCCATCGGTGCCGTCACAGCCCCCCTCATCGCGCTGGCCTGCAGCCGCGCCGGGCAGGTCGGCTGGCGGATCGCCGTCGGCATCATTCTCGCCCTCCTCATCCTGTCCGTCTTCACCTCGGCCTTTATGAAAATGGACAGTGTGACCTATTCCCGGACGGAAAAGAAGGAAAACGCCTTCGGTTTTCTCGGGGAAAAGCCCTTCCGCGTCTCCATCGTCATCATGTTCCTCTACCTCTGCGTCGAGGCGACCGTCATGGGATGGATGGTCACCTACTATGAGGAATGCGGCGTCCTGGCTTCAGGATCCGCCCAGCTGCTCAATTCCCTCCTCTGGATCACCATCCTCCTGGGACGGTTCGGCTGCAGCGCGGTCGGCGGACGCTTTGCCCCCGCCGCCATCATCCGCGTCCTGTCCGCAGGGATCCTGGCTTTTCTCTGCATCGTCCTCTTCACGGACAGCCTGCCCCTGATGCTGGCGGGCACCATCGGGCTTGGCCTGTCGCTCTCGGGCATGTACGGCACGACCGTCGCCAATGCGGGCGATGTCTTCGGCCGCTACCCCCTCGCCATGGGCATCTTTGTCACCCTGTCGGGAGTCGGCTCCATCGTCACCCCTTCCGTGATCGGAACCGTCGCAGAAAGCGCCGGCATCCGCACGGGCATGCGCATCCTGCTGGTCCCCGCGGTTCTGCTCCTTCTTGCGGCAGTCCTCAACCGCGGAGTAACGATATCAAATTCGGATCCCGTTTCCGTTGACGATTGAGGCCGCAAAAGAAAAAAATCCGGCCGGAGAGGGCACCATGCTTTTTCCGGCCCTTTTTCCGGAGAGACATTCGGATCATATTCCCGAGAGGTGAACAATGATACGCTACCAGAAGCAAAGGATCATCGTGACCAACAACAGCGAGGAGCTGCTGGAAATGGAATCGAACGGCATGCCCTTCATCTGCAACTTCAATGAGAGCAGGTACTTCATAGGGCAGCATATTCCCTGGCACTGGCACGACTGGTTCGAGATCAATTATACCGAGAGGGGATCCTATATTCTCCAGACACCGGATGAAAACATGGAGATCCTCCAGGGAGAAGCCGTGTTCATCAACAGCAGCATCCTTCATGCCTACGATTTCCCAAAGGATACGGGCTATTACTCCCTCTCATGCGAGACCCGTTTTCCAGGAGGAGAAGCAGGGGGATATCTCGACAGAAAGTTCTTTTCCCCGATCCTCCGGTCCAGGTCCCTGTCGGTCCTCCATATCAGACCCGACACGGAGAGAAGGATCCGGATGATCAACTGCATTCTGGACTTTCTGCGCGCCCTGCGGGAGGAGCCCGCAGCCTACGAGCTGACTGTCCGGCAGAGCCTGGTGGACTTTCTGCTCCTCCTTTCGGAGGAAGCCGAGGAAATCCTGGCAAAGGACAAAAGGGGAAACGAACGTGATATGGAGCGCATGAAGCTCATGCTCAATTTTATCTATGAGCATTATGCAGACCAGATCGGCGTGCAGGAGATTGCACAGGCCGCAGACCTGAGCCTCAGAGAATGCACGCGCTGCTTCAAGAGATCCGTCAGCCGCACGCCGGTCCGGTTCCTGATCGAATACCGGGCCCAGATGGCGGCCTCCCTTCTGCTGGGGACGGGGCAGACCATCTCCGAGATCGCCGAAAAATGCGGCTTTCTGTCCGACAGCTACTTCAGCAAGGCCTTCCGCGAGATTTATAAATGCACACCCCGGGAGTACCGGAAAGGAAATTAAAAAAAAACCGCCGAACCGAGCCACACCAATCTGTGTGGACCGGTTCGGCGGATTCTTTTTGCTGCTTCGGCAGTGAGTCACCGGG
>DGUF01000177.1:6178-7016 GCA_002394525.1 Lachnospiraceae bacterium UBA4317
GAGTCACCGGGGACGTAACAGATTGACTCATTTTACCCCTGCGGCCTCAGGAAGAAGTCTTCCTGAGGCCGCAGGGGAAAAACAGGGTGTTTGACAGCCGACAGGAAAAAACAGGGTTTTTCATAGCCATCAGGAAAAACAAGGTAACTGGAACAAAGAACGGGTTCGGGAAACCGTAGATATGCGGTAATCCGAACCCCTTCTTACGTAGCAGGAACGTTCTTACGTGGCCGGAACATTTTTGCGTGATCATTTTTGCATGAACATTTTGCATGAACATTTTCGCGTGAAAAAAGAGGCCGGGAATCATTTTCCATCCGGATCACTCCGTCGTCTCAGAACGTCGGCCATTTCCTGCAGACGGCCTTCCCTGCGGGCAAAGGCAGCAATCTTTGCCCCGTTCTCCGCCATCGCCTTGCAGAAAGCAACAGCAGGTTGCTTGCGCCGCAGCAGTCCACGAAGCATAATATAATCATGAAGATCCATTGGGATCAGAAATCTGTGCCGGTTCCATAGACAAAAAAAATACAGCCCTCTGCAGAGGACTGCGGGCATGAAAAAGGGGGGTTAACAACATGGATACAAAGACGATCTTGAAACACCTTCGCGAGAGCCACCATCTGACCCAGGACCAGATGGCGGAACGCCTGATGGTCACCAGACAGGCCGTGAGCCGCTGGGAGACGGGAGAGACCCAGCCCAATACGGACACGCTCAGGGCCCTGTCAAAGGAATTCAATGTATCGATCAATACACTCCTGGGGTCACCGAGACAGCTGATCTGCCAGTGCTGCGGTATGCCGCTCGAGGATTCGATCATAGGCAGGAACAGGGACGG
>DGUF01000132.1:0-3143 GCA_002394525.1 Lachnospiraceae bacterium UBA4317
CAGGGTTATTATTTCAGCAGACCGGTTCCGGTCGGGGAATATGAGGACAAATATTTAGGATAAGGGGATGGAAAAATGGGAGAAAGATTGATCGGTAACAGGATCATGGTGGCGATCGCACTGATGCTGATCGTGCCCGCGATAGTCCTGATCTTCGCGTACTCGTTCGGAGGCAACAAGGATATGGGCGAGGCAGCACAGCAAAAGAACATGGAGTCGTACACCGAGAAGATCAATCAGAGAAATGCGGACATCATCTTTTACGACAAGGACCCGATAGGTCCCGCAAACCTCAAGGCGCGCAGGGTAAACGCCCTCAATGATCAGGGACTCGCGCTGAACCTTTTTTCGGACAAGGCTTTTCATGTGATCATCCTTGACGACATGGACGGTACTCTCTCGCTGACCGACCAGGACATCCAGAAGCTCAAGGACTTGCTCATGAACCATCATTTCAGGATCATCTACCTCGGCACGGCGCACTATTATAAGCTCGTACAGGGCGGACTCCTTTCTCAGGGCATGAATCACAAGGAAGGCACCAAGTCCTACCTCACGTTTTACAGCAAGACCAATATGCAGACCAGCGTGGAGGGCACTGCTTTTGCCGACGACCCGGCGGTGATGCCGATAAAGAGCGGCCTTACCGATGAGGAGACGCTCATCTACACGGTGATCGTCGAGCTCGGAAGAAAAGACCTTTACTGGACCTGATCAGCTTAAGTTTTGACTTTGGGGGACCGCTGATTACCGGCGGTCCTTTTTTCGCGCGCACATACACAACCTCAAAAATAATTGCTTGACAAATTAGCCACAGCTAACTATATTATATGCGAGTTAGATTAGGCTAACTATGACCGGGCAAACAAAAGGGGGGATTACATGATGCCGCTCGTTTATGCAGAGACGGGGAAACCACTGATAATCAGGAAGATCAGCGGCAGTCCCGAGGTCAAAAGGCATTTGGAGGACCTGGGCTTTAACGTAGGCACGGAAGTCAGCGTTGTAAGCATCCTGGGCGAAAACGTTATCGTCAAGGTCAAGGAAAGCCGCATTGCCGTCAGCAGCGAACTCGCTAGAAAAATATCAATATAACGGAGGAGTCTTGTTGTGAAAACACTAAGAGATGTAAAGATCGGCCAGACAGTTACGGTCGTCAAGCTTCACGGAGAAGGGGCCGTCAAGCGCAGGATCATGGACATGGGCATCACAAAGGGAATTGATGTATATGTCCGCAAGGTCGCTCCGCTGGGAGATCCCGTGGAAGTCACTGTCCGCAACTATGAGCTGTCTCTCCGCAAGGAGGACGCCGCCATGGTGGAAGTGGAATAAATAAAAAAGATCATTATTGATCATCGCCGGTTCATCTCCAGAGGATTTCAGCCATTTTCCAAAGAAATCAGGCCATCGCCGAAGGGCACAGGTTATTTCCAAAGAAAACTGGCCATCGCCGAAGGACACAGGTTATCTCCGAAGGATCGCTGGAAACGGACCGGCACAGAAGTTTCAGCAGTACTTTATATAGAAAGGACAAAGATAAAGATGGGAGTAAGGATTGCGCTTGCCGGTAACCCGAACAGCGGCAAGACTACACTGTTCAACGCACTGACCGGCTCCAACCAGTTTGTCGGAAACTGGCCCGGTGTCACAGTCGAAAAAAAGGAAGGTAAGCTCAAAGGGCACGACGAAGTGATCGTCACGGACCTTCCGGGCATCTATTCCCTCTCTCCGTACACACTGGAGGAGGTCGTTGCCAGAAATTACCTGATCGAGGAGAGGCCGGATGCCATCCTCAATATCATCGACGGCACCAACCTTGAGAGAAACCTCTATCTGACCACACAGCTGGTCGAGCTGGGCATCCCCGTCGTCGTGGCGGTCAACATGTGTGACCTGGTCAGGAAAAACGGCGACCATATTGATTTTGAGAAGCTCTCCCAGAAGCTGGGCTGCAGAGTGGCCGAGATCTCCGCTCTGAAGGGAACCGGTGTCACGGAGGCTGCCGAGATGGCAGTCCAGGCGGCTGCAGTGGACAAGACAGTCCCCCAGCACACCTTCTCGGGGCCCGTCGAGCACGCGATCGCCCATATCGAGGAAGCCATCGTCCATGACATGCCCGAGGAGCAGCAGCGCTGGTACGCGATCAAGGTCTTCGAGAGAGACGATAAGGTTCTCGAGATCCTCAAGGTCGACCAGGAGACCCTGGCCCATGTGGAACAGGACATTGTCGCGGCCGAGACAGAGCTGGATGACGACGCCGAGAGCATCATCACCAACGAGAGATATACCTATATCGAAGAGCTGATCAAGGACTGCTATAAGAAGAACAAGGTCGGCGAGCTGACGACCTCCGATAAGATCGACCAGATCGTGACCAACCGCTGGCTGGGTCTTCCCATCTTTGCCGTGATCATGTTCCTCGTCTACTGGATCGCCATGGTCGGCGTCGGTGCCTCCGCCACAGACTGGGCCAACGACGGCCTCTTTGGCGACGGCTGGCACCTCTTCGGCATCGGTACAGCGGCCTATGAGGAAGCTGCCGGCGAGTACGGCGATGCCGTCAATGTCGTTGATGCCTTTGTCGGACTTGACAATTTCACCGATGAAGAAGGCGCGGTGGATGTGGCCGCCGTCAGAGCTGCCGTCGACGCGGTCGCTCCCGGAACCACTGCCAACTACACCCTGGAGGACGAGGAGACCCTCGCGACCGAGGATGTCACTTATACCACGGACCAGCTCGCCGAAGCAATCACCGTGTTTGAAAAATACGAAGGCAGTGAGCCCGATCCCGCCGCTTATGGAATCTGGGTCCCCGGTGTTCCTGTCATCGTGGAAGGCTTCCTTGACAGCATCCATGTCTCCGGCGCCCTCAAGTCCCTGATCCTCGACGGTATCATCGGCGGCGTCGGCGCGGTCCTGGGCTTCGTTCCCCAGATGCTGGTCCTCTTCCTCATGCTGGCCTTCCTGGAGGCCTGCGGCTACATGGCCCGTATCGCCTTCGTCCTGGACCGTATTTTCCGTAAATTCGGCCTGTCCGGAAAGTCCTTCATCCCCATGCTGGTCGGCTCCGGCTGTGGCATCCCCGGCGTCATGGCATCCAGAACCATTGAAAACGAGCGCGACCGCCGCATGACCATCATGAC
>DGUF01000132.1:3208-3452 GCA_002394525.1 Lachnospiraceae bacterium UBA4317
CCACCACCTTCATCCCCTGCGGCGCAAAGGTCCCCTTCATCTCCATGGTTGCGGGCGCGATCTTCAGCGGCTCCGCCTGGGTTGCAACCTCCGCCTACTTCGTCGGCATGGCCGCCATCATCATCTCCGGTATCATGCTCAAGAAGACCGCCATGTTCGCGGGCGACCCCGCTCCCTTCGTCATGGAGCTCCCCGCCTACCACATGCCTACACTCTCCAACGTGCTCCGGTCCATGTGGGAGCG
>DGUF01000132.1:3522-20039 GCA_002394525.1 Lachnospiraceae bacterium UBA4317
CTGGTCCTTCATCAAGAAGGCCGGTACCATCATCCTGCTCTCCACCATCGTGATCTGGTTCCTGAGCAACTTCGGCTTCGTTGACGGCGCCTTCGGCATGCTCAGCGAAGACCAGCTCGGCATGTCCATCCTGGCAGGCCTGGGCGGCGCCATCTCCTGGATCTTCGCCCCTCTGGGCTGGGGCAACTGGCAGGCGGCAGTCGCCTCCATCACCGGCCTCGTCGCCAAGGAAAACATCGTCGGCACCATGGGCGTCCTCTACAGAGGCGGCCAGGGCACCATCTACCAGAACCTGGCAGCGGCCTTCACCCCTGTGACCGGCTACTCCTTCCTGGTGTTCAACCTCCTCTGCGCCCCCTGCTTCGCAGCCATCGGCGCCATCAGACGTGAGATGAACAACATGAAGTGGACCTGGTTCGCCATCGGCTACCAGTGCGGCTTTGCCTACGTCATCGCCCTCATGATCAACCAGTTCGGCGGACTCTTCACCGGACACGTCAACGTCATCGGCCTCATCGCGGCAATTGCCTGCCTCGCATTCATTCTCTATATGCTCTTCGTCAAGAAGTACTCCGAGGCCGTCAAGCTCACCAGAGCCGTCAAGGTCAGCTGAGCCGATCGCAAACCGGTGAGTCAGCGGTGAGTCAGCAGGGACGGTTCTTTTGACTCATGAGTCAGTGAGTGAGCAGGCACATCCTGCCCTGGCTCACGAATCTATTGACTTACAGGATATAATGAAAACAGGACAGGTCAGGCGGGATTTGATCCGTCTGACCTGTCTACAGTCTACACAAAGAAGCAGATAAACAGGAGGCGGCGGGATGAGCTGGCTGAGCGCAAATTTAGGAAATATCATCGTTATTCTGATCCTTCTTGCAGTCGTTTTTTTCAGTGTCAGATCCATCATCAGGGATAAAAGACAGGGAAAATCCAGCTGCGGAAGCCATTGCGGCAGCTGCCCCATGAGCGGCTCCTGCCACCACAAAGGGTGAGCCAGGGGAACGTTATTCTCTGCCGCCTGATACGGGAGAGGCTCACAGAGCATCATCCGATGCCCCAGATAATACGGGAGAATCCATATGTATAAAATCACGCTGAATATAGACGGAATGGCCTGCGGCATGTGCGAGGCCCATGTCAACGATGCCATCCGCGAAAAATTCCAGGTAAAGAAACTCAAATCATCCTTTAAAAAAGGAACGACAGAGTTTGAAGCCGAGGAGGCACCCTCTGAAGAGGATATCCGCAGGGTGCTTGATCCCACAGGCTATAAACTCACAGGCTACAATGTGGAGACAGCCAAAAAGAAGCACCTTTTCTGGTGACACTGATCCAAAAAGACCCGCAGCGGAATGAATCCGCCGCAGGTCTTTTTTTCAGCCGGGGAGCGGGGCCAGGAAATGAGCCGGGCTGAGCCTATATTCTCTTTTCTGCTGCCTGTGCAGAGGCCCGGCATTCATGAACCTGTCAGGACTGGATCCATGCATCCCGCCAGACTCCTTCGGGGATCGATCCTGACGGTCTTATTTTGATGCCTGCCTACATGAGCACAGGTCTGTTTTGCATGCCCGGATTTTTGATTGCGGTATTACTGCGGCGGCGGAAATACCCGCTTCCGTAATCGTGATATCACGCATTTCCGCGCCTCTTTTCCACGCAATCCGGAAATCGAGGATAAAGCCCGTTTAAGCGCAGGCGAATCACGCAATTGACTTGAATCCACGGATAAAGCCCGTGAGTCAGAGAGCCGAAGGGACGTTTCTCCCCGGTCCAGGCGACGAGTCAGAGGAACATTTTTCCCTGGCGCAGTTGAGAGCCGCCCGTGCGAACCCTCATGTAAAAAGTAACAGCAGGACTGCGGTGAGAGCAGCGCCGGTGATCAGCCCGCCAACATGGGACCTGGCATTGATACTCCTGTTGGAAAAGGTATAGAGGGCATTGATGGCCAGGACCCGCAGGACACTGTAGAGGGAGACGCCGACATAGCCCGGCCACAGGGCAAAGACCAGGTAGGAGCCCAGAAGCCCGAAGACTGCCCCTGAAGCCCCGGCGGAAAGATTGTAGCGGCCCGACCGCAGCTCCATGACATAAGTGAGGATATTCCCGGCCAGACCCGAGGCCAGATAGAGCAGCAGAAAGACCGGAATGCCGAAGAAGCTCTCCAGCGCCGGCCCCAGATTATAGAGGGAATACATGTTGCAGATCAGATGGAGAAAACCGAAGTGCACGAACATGGCAGTGAAAAGCCGGTAAAACTGCCCCTGTTTGATATAGGGCGCATACTGGGCCCCGAAGGCCAGCGCGACCTGGCGGTTCGTCGACCCGCCCTTCATGCTCTCAGCCGCGAAGATGATAAAATTGATTCCGATTAGTGCGTAGGTTGCTGTGATGATCATGATTTTTGCCTCGTGATTGTTATTGGCCTTGCGTGTATCCCGGGAGTGACCCGGCCCTGGCGGGGCTGGAGATTGAGTCAAACTGAAACGTCCCCAATGACTCATGAAACGTCCCCAATGACTCATTGCAGCGCACCGCTCCGTGGACCTCCGCGTTCTGGATGAAATCGGAGCCCCTGCAGTTGGACCTTATGTCCTCGAGGACGATATTTTCAAAGGGTTGTTCCTCGAAGCCCTTGATATAGAGGGTGGTCTCCACCTCCGGGGCGTCGATCTGCAGGTTGGACAGGAATATATCGGAGACCCTGATCAGAGACTCCGGCGGGGCTTCAGCCGGATTTTTGTCCTTATATTCCGAATCAATATAAATGATCCCCTTGTGTCTGCGGTAGGCGTATACACCGGTGTCCCGGTCCTGCATGACACAGTCGCGCATGGTGATGCGGCGAATAAAGGCTCCCCTCAGCCGGGTCGTCTTCAGGCAGAACATGCTGAAAGTGTCGTAAAACCGGCAGTCGCTGATCAGGACAGTCCCCCCTGCAGGGCACGCGTCAATAGCGCGCTGAATGGCTTTTGTATCATCTGTTCTGCCGTCTCCGGCTGCTCCGATTTTCCTGATATCAAATTTCATATTTCATATATCAAATTTCGTATTCTGCCTGGTGTGTCGGGGAAGAGGCAGGTTTTGCCGTGGAATCCGTTCTCCTGAATTCCGAACCCCTGGGGTCTGGCCAATTTACAGAAATGAGAACAATGATCCCGCTGCTTACCGCCTGCCTTTTTCTGTTTATATTCGCGGCGGATTTCGCAAAAAGCATGCACATCAGAAGAATCTGGCTTCGGATGTGCATGCCGCAGTTCGTTTTCAGGCTTGTACGGCCTGACAGTATTTTACTCTATTTTTCAAAAATCTTTCAAGGGACATCCGGGAAAACCGGGTATCCGGTTATGTCGCCGTTCAACTTGGGTTTTCGCTGAAAACAACAAAGCTTCGCATTGTCTCAAAAACGCCTCGAGTTTCAACAGGGCTGTAACTGTCAGTCCCCGCGGCTTACAGAAGAGCCTTGACGCAGGCCTCGACCTCGGCCATGTCGGCTGTCGGCTCGAAGCGGGCGACGACGTTGCCATCTCGGTCAATGATGAACTTGGTGAAGTTCCACTTGATGTCGGGTTTTTTGGCCCAGTCGGGATCCGCTTCCGCGAACATTTTCTCCAGCAGCTCCTTGAACGGGTGCTCACCGAAGCCCTCGAAGCCCTTCTGGGATTTCAGGTAGGTGTAGAGCGGCAGCTCGTTCTCGCCGTTGACATCAGCCTTCTTCATCTGGGGGAAGGTGGTGTTGAAGTGGATGGTGCAGAATTCGTGGATCTCTTCATCCGTGCCGGGAGCCTGGGCGCCGAACTGGTTGCAGGGGATGTCCAGGATCTCGAGGCCCTTGTCGTGGTAGTCCTTGTACATCTGCTCGATCGGGGCGTACTGGGGGGTGAAGCCGCAGCCGGTCGCCGTGTTCACGACCATGATGACCTTGCCCTTGAAATCCGCAAGATTCAGTATCTCGCCCTTGCCTGTTTTAATCGTGTAATCGTAGATCATTTTTTTCTCCTTTGTATATGGGGATAATGCAGGTTATCTGTGGATCCGCAGCTTGCGGGCAGGAAACCGCGGGTGGGGATAAATCGTCAGAATCGTTCCTCTGACTCAGTCCCCCTGATTCAGGGGATAGGGTGCTGTGATGAGTCATTAGAACCGTCCCCGCTGACTCATCAGTTTTCAGCTGCCCACTGGCGGATGTTCTGTTCCTCGTCGGTAACGGAGGCACCGCGGACGGAGAGGCCTTCGCGGACGTCGGCGCCGGGGGCGAGTTCCTTGATGGTGTCGACGGTGCGGGAGAAGCCGCTGCCTTCGTGGGTGACGAAGACGTAGATGGTTTTGCCGCTGAAGTCGTGGGTCTCAAAGAAGGAGTAGACGGGCATGGGCAGGTCGCCCCACCAGTTGGGGAAGGCCAGGTAGATGGTGTCACAGGCGTCGACCGCTTTTTCATCTGCCTTCAGGGTGGGGTGGTAGGCGTCGTTCTGTTCCTGCTTGGCCTGGTCCACGGTCTCGTTGTAGTCGGCGGGGTAAGGGTCTTCAGAGACGATCTCCATGGTCTCGATGCCCTTTTCCTGCGCGATCCATTCCGCGATCAGCTGGGCGTTGCCCTTGAGCGTATCCTGGTCGAGCCGGATGCTGGCGCTGGAGTCTGCATCGACATTCTCCGGAAAAACAGTGTTGCCGACGCGGCTGAAGTAGACAGCCATCGCGCCGCCGGCCTGGGCGGTTTCTTCTGCGGCGGGGTCTGCCGTTGCTGCTGCCGCTTCAGAGGCGTCGGGGGCAGCAGCCTGACCTGTCTGTTCGTCAGTCTGAGCCGCGTCCTCTTGTCCGGCATTTTCGGTCTCAGTTCCGGCTGTTTCCTCCTCAGTCACCTGTTCGCCGGCTCCCTCGTCGGCTTTGGCTTCAGAGGCATCCGGAGCTTCCTGCTGTGTCTCCTCCTGTGATGCGGAGCCGGCCTGCGAACCGGACTGTCCGCCGGCTCTGCAGCCCGTGAGGGCCAGAAACGCGCTCATAGCAACTGCAATGGCAGTAAGGGTCTTTTTTCTCATTTTTTATGTCCTTTCTCCAGTGTCTTGGTGTCTTTTCGTCCGTAATGTCAGGGGTGCGGCACACTGCGGGGCTTTCAGAGCCTTCGCAGTTCAGACCAGCCTGAAACCGGGAGTGTTTTCCGCGCAATCTGCGTCCCGTTTTCATACCGTTCAGACCAGGCTGAAACCGGGAGCATTTTCCGCGCAATTTGCGCCCCGGTGTAACAGCGTTCAGCCCAGGCTGAATACGCGAGGTGTTTTCCGCGCATTTTGCGAATTCCCCGGGGTTAACTGCGGCCCGGGAAATGATCAATCCGCGGTAAAAACACAATGGCCGGAATCAGGGGACTCCCCCCTCTGATGCCGACCCTGCTGTCGTGATTTACAGTGATTGTATAAAGAGTCACGTAATCAGAGTCCCATGCCTGCTGTCCAGACCTTGAGCTCTTCTTCGGAGACCTGGCCGCCCAGTCTCTTACCGCCTTCAACGGCTGCGCCGCTGCCAACGATCTTCTGCATGCACTTCGCCGCCTGGTCGATATCGCTGCCACCGGATGTGCAGAAGGGGATGATCTTCTTTCCGCTGAAGTCGTAGGCCTCCAGGAAGGTATCGATGATGCTGGGCTCGCGGCCCCACCAGATCGGGAATCCCACAAAGACAGCATCGTACTTGCTCATATCGGCCACTTTTCCGCTGATGGCCGGCCTGCAGGAAGGATCCGCCATTTCCACATTGCTGCGGGAGGTCTTGACGGTATAGTCAAGATCCGCTGCCGTATAAGGAACCTCAGGTTTGATCTCAAACAGGTCCGCACCCTCAGCCCTGGCCAGCTCCGCGGCGACCTTTGCGGTGACATTGGTGGCAGAAAAATAAGCCACTAAAACTTTACTCATATTATATACCTCCATGATCCACGACACTATAAATGATGCCTGAGAAATAATGAATGCGGAAATTAAATTGTATACAATCTAATGGTTATTATACACTTACTCGCGGAGATTACAACAGGAAAATTCAAATTTACAAGGTTTTTATAAAATCGGGCGGGCCAAAGCCCTTTCAAGGCCCTCTCCGTAAAAGGAATTTGCCAGTGGTAACTATAAATTCGAGCGGGTCAAAACCCTTTCAAAGCCCTTTCAAGCCCCTTTCCGCAAATAGCACTTGACAGTGTTAACGCGAGAAAGTATAGTAAGAAAGTCAAAACTGAATACGGAATCTTCAGGGCAGGGTGAAAGTCCCTACCGGCGGTACAGCCCGCGAGCCGTAAGGCATGATTCGGTGAAACTCCGAGGCCGACAGTATAGTCTGGATGGAAGAAGATTTTGCGAAAGAAAACAGCGATTCAGGAGGGTGCCCTTTGCAGGACCCCTGTAGACAAGGCTGTTTTCGATCCGTCTGCATGAAAGAAGCTCTGGAACAAAAATGTTTCGGAGCTTTTCTTTTTGAATGACTGGTTCAAAGACCGGCGCGGCAGATGACCGGTATGGCAGGTGACGAAGCTCCTGTCTGTCCGGGCCGCGACAGGATGGACTGCGACAGGCCGGACTGCGACAGCTGCGGACTGCGACAGGCCGTCCGTGTCAGACCGGACATCGACATGCGGGCCGAGACAGGCCCCGACCGCGCCAGGCTGCGGTGATGACATGTCGTGCTGCAGTCCCATGCCGAGTCACGAATGTGCGTGCCAGCGAGGCGGAAAACCGCGCTTCCTGCCCTGAGTACAGAAAATACCCGGGGCAGGTTTTTTTATGCCTGTGCGCAGGAAAATACCCGCATGCAGGAAAATGTCCGCGCGGAGGAAATGCCCACACGCAGGAAAATGCCCGCTTGCAGAAAAACATGCGCGTACGGGAAATTGTCACATGCAGGAGAATGCCCGCGCGAAGGAAATACCCGCATGAAGGAGAATGCCCGCACGCAGGAAAAACTGCCGCCCCGGCGCAAAAAGAAAGGCGGCACAGCAGCACGCAGCAGATCGATTTATCCATTAACAGGGGGGAACACAATATGTGGAGACAGGCAGATGAAAACCAGAGAAGGACAGACGAGACATATATGCGCATGGCGCTTGAACTCGGGGAGAGAGGACGCGGCTGGGTAGCCCCCAATCCCGTGGTCGGTGCGGTCATTGTCCGGGAGGACGGGACCGTGATCGGGCAGGGATACCACGAGCGCTATGGCGACCTGCACGCGGAGCGCAATGCCCTGAAAAACTGCCTGGAGTCCCCTGCCGGGGCGACCATGTACGTCACTCTGGAGCCCTGCTGCCACCATGGGCGGCAGCCTCCCTGCACCGATGCCATCCTGGAGGCGGGGATCCGCCGTGTCGTCCTCGGCAGCCGGGACCCCAACCCCGTCGTCGCGGGCAAGGGCATCCGCATCCTGCGCGACCACGGAGTCGAGGTCACAGAGGGCGTCCTGAAAACGGAATGTGACAAGGCCAATGAAATGTTTTTTCACTACATAGTCTCGGGCCGGCCCTATGTGGTCATGAAATACGCCATGACCATGGACGGCAAGATCGCCGCCTACACAGGTCTGTCCAGGTGGGTGACCGGGGAGAAGGCCCGGGCCCATGTGCAGAAGCTCAGGCACGAACTCAGCGGGATCATGGTCGGCATCGGCACAGTCCTGGCCGACGATCCCCTGCTGACCTGCCGCCTTCCCGACAGCAAAAACCCCACCCGGATCATCTGTGACACCCACCTGAGGACCCCGCTTTCCTCCAGGATCGTTCAGACCGCGGACCAGGTGCCCACGATCATAGCGACCTGCTCCGAAGACCCGCGGCAGACAGCCGCCCTGGAGGAAAGGGGCTGCAGAGTTCTGCGGGTCGCCCGCTCCGGGGATCTGCAGCTGGACCTGCAGGACCTCATGCGGAAGCTGGGCCAGGAAAAAATCGACAGCATCCTCCTCGAGGGAGGAGGCACCCTCAACTGGTCCGCCCTGGAAAGCGGCATCGTCAAACGGGTCATGGCCTACATGTCCCCCAAACTCTTCGGCGGCGCGTCGGCTCCGACCCCGGTCGAAGGCCAGGGCATCCCGGACCCCCGCCAGGCCTTCCTGATGGAAAATATTACCGTCAGGAGACTCGGAGAGGACATCCTGATCGAAGGCAGGCTGTGAAAAGAGGCCTGCACCGGCTGACCCTGTCGTGGCACCGGGCATCGGGCCTGTTCCGTGCCCGGCTCCGGCAGGAGATTGACAGAGGGAGGAAAAACATGTTTACAGGAATCGTAGAGGAAACGGGCACCATCCGGGAAATCCGCAGGGGCCGCGCGTCCGCCGTCCTCAAGATCGGCGCGCACAGGGTCCTGGAGGGCACCAGGATCGGGGACAGCATCGCCGTCAACGGGATCTGCCTGACAGTCACCGGCATGGACAGCGGGGCCTTCACAGCGGATGTCATGCATGAGACCCTCCGCAGAACCTCCCTGTCAGCTCTGGCACCCGGCTCCCGCGTCAACCTCGAGCGCGCCATGCCGGCAGACGGACGCTTTGGCGGCCACATCGTGTCCGGCCACGTGGACGGGATCGGAACCATCACCGACATCCGCCGCGACGACAACGCGATCTGGTACACCTTCCGGGCAGACCCGGGCGTCCTCCGCTATATCGTGGAAAAAGGATCGATCACCGTGGACGGGATCAGCCTGACCGTAGCAAAAGTACAGACGGACCGCTTCTCCATTTCCGCCATCCCCCACACGGTCAGCCAGACCGTCCTTCAGGACCGGAAAAAAGGCGACACAGTCAATCTGGAGACAGATATCATAGGCAAATACGTCGAAAAACTCCTCTTTGCCGACCCGGCCGCCAACGGACTGGCGGCCGGAGCTGCGGCCGGCGGAATGCAGGCCGGCTCCGCCTACGGACAATTGGCGGGCGGATCTGCTG
The DNA here is from genome assembly GCA_002394525.1 of Lachnospiraceae bacterium UBA4317. The sequence goes on from DGUF01000132.1 coordinate 12,436, forward strand.
CCGGAACTGCGGCCGGCGCGGGCCGGCAGCGGGATTTTTCCTTGTCCGCCGGACAAATACAGACCGGCTCTACATCAGGACCGGCAAAGCGGCCGCAAAAGGACCACGGAGGCATCAGCAGACAGTTTCTGATTGAGAACGGGTTTAGCTGAACCCTGTGGACAGAGTCAGAAAAAAGCCTGCAGCCCGCGATGGGCAAGAGGTAGAGGAGCATCCGGGACAGCCCGGGCACCTGCGATCAGATCTGAGAAACTCTTACGGGCTTTCACCTCGCGCTGCCGCTCTTACGAGCGGCGCGGTCGAAAAGAGAATATATCGGAAAGAATAAATATCGGAAAGAAAATATATACCCAGAAAACGGAGGAAATACGTTATGGATCAGTTTCAGGCAATCAGACAGGCCCTGCAGGACCTGAGGGACGGAAAGATTATCCTGGTCGTAGACGATCCCGACCGGGAGAATGAGGGCGACTTCATCTGCGCCGCGGAGTTCGCGACGACAGAGAACATCAATTTTATGGCCACCCACGGCAAGGGCCTGATCTGCATGCCCATGTCCGAGGAGTATGTGCGCCGCCTGCAGATCCCCCAGATGGTCCGCACCAACACAGACAACCACGAGACGGCATTTACCATTTCCATCGACCACGTCTCAACGACGACCGGCATTTCGGCAAAGGAGAGGTCCATGACCGCCATGGCCTGCGTGGCCGACGACGCCCAGCCCCAGGACTTCCGCAGACCGGGCCACATGTTCCCCCTCCTGGCCAAACCCAACGGCGTCCTGGAACGCAACGGCCACACCGAGGCCACCGTCGACCTCTGCCGCCTGGCGGGCCTGCGCCCCTGCGGCCTGTGCTGCGAGATCATGCGCGAGGACGGCACCATGATGCGGACGACAGAGCTCAAGGCCCTGGCGGAAAAATGGGGCATCACCTTCCTGAGCATCAAGGAACTCCAGAACTACCGCAAATGCCACGACAACCTGGTCGACCGCATGGCAGAGGTCAGCCTGCCCACCCGCTTCGGAGATTTCCGCGCCTACGGCTTCGTCAACCGCCTCAACGGCGAACACCACATCGCCCTCGTCAAGGGTGAGATCGGCGACGGCCGCGACATCCTCTGCCGCGTCCACTCCGAATGCCTGACCGGCGACACCTTCGGCTCCCTGCGCTGCGACTGCGGCCAGCAGCTGGCCTCCGCCCTGACACAGATCGAAAAAGAGGGCCGCGGCATCCTCCTCTACATGCGCCAGGAGGGCCGCGGGATCGGCCTGATCAACAAACTCAAGGCCTACGAGCTCCAGGAGCAGGGCATGGACACCCTCGAGGCCAACCTGGCCCTGGGCTTTGCCGGAGACGAACGCGAATACTTCATCGGGGCCCAGATCCTGCGGGAGCTCGGCGTCAAGACCATGCGTCTGCTCACCAACAACCCCGACAAGGTCTACCAGCTCGAGGAGTTCGGCATCGAGATCTCCGAGCGCGTCCCCATCCAGATGGAGGCCACCCCCTACGACGCCTTCTACCTCAAAACCAAACAGATGCGCATGGGCCACATGGTGAAATACTAAAGGAAATTGGAGGAAAAAAGATATGAAAACACTGGAAGGAAAACTGGTCGCAAAAGAAGTCCGCATCGGCATCGTTGCAGCCCGTTTCAATGAATTCATCACATCAAAGCTCTTGTCCGGCGCCCTGGACGGCCTCCGCCGCCACGACATACCCGACGACAACATCGACGTCGCCTGGGTCCCCGGCGCCTTCGAGATCCCCCTCATCGCCAAAAAAATGGCAAACAGCGGCAAATATGACGCCGTGATCTGCCTTGGCGCCGTCATCCGCGGTTCCACCAGCCACTACGACTATGTCTGCAACGAAGTGTCCAAGGGAATCGCCACCGTCTCCCTGCAGGCAGAGATCCCCGTCATGTTCGGCGTCGTGACGACAGAAAATATCGAACAGGCCATCGAGCGCGCCGGCACCAAGGCCGGCAACAAGGGCTACGACTGCGCCCTCGGCGCCATTGAGATGGTCAACCTGATCCGCGCCATGGGCTGAAACCTGAAACTCAACTTTAAAAATACAGAAACAGGTACGTGTCCCCTCGGGCTTCAAGCGGGCCTGAGCTGTACCGGATTGTACAAAATTGCACAAAATCGTGCAAGAGTGTACAAAATCGTCTACCCTGAAAACAAGGTGTTGGCAGAAAATCCTTCCCGGACTATAATACTTTTCCGGCGGAATGATTCATTCATAAATCATTCATAAATCATTCATAACGATTCATAACGGAATCATTCATAACAGGAACAATATATAATGCGAGGAGCCATGGCCTGCATGGTTCCTCGCATTTTTGAGGATGATCGGGAATTATCAACGATTCCCGGGAAATATTCGGGGAGATAAATATCATGAAAAAAACGTCCTTTTTCCAGTCACTTGGCCGCGATGACCGCTACATGATCGGCAACCTGTTTTTCCTCTATCTGATCCAGGGCATCTATACCATCCTCATCGGATCCATCCTGCCCATGATCAAGGCGGAATACGGCCTCAGCTATCAGATCGGCGGCTACCTGATCTCAGCCCACTCCACGGGCAACATCGTTGCCGGCCTGTTCGCGGGACTGATCCCCCTTCTGATCGGGATCAAGGAATCCCTGATGCTCCTCAACCTCCTGCCTATCATCGGCTTTTTTCTGACCCTGGTCACCGGCAATCCCCTGGTCCTGATCTTCGCCTTTCTGCTCACAGGTCTGGGCCGCGGATCCATCAGCAACTACAACAACCAGGCAGTCAGCACTCTGTCCGGCGGAAATTCCGCCCCGCTCAACGCCCTGCACGGCTTCTTTGCCATCGGAGCTGTCACCGCTCCCCTCATCGCCCTGGCCTGCACCAGACTTGAACGGATCGGCTGGCGAGTTGCCGTAGTCATCATCCTGGCCCTCCTGATCCTGTCCGTCTTCACCTCTGCCTTTATGAAAATGGACAGCGTGACCTATACGCGCTCGGAAAAACGGGAAGACGCCTTCGGCTTTCTGCGGGAGCGCCCCTTCTGGTACTCCATCGGAATCATGTTTCTCTACCTCTGCATCGAAGCCACCGTCATGGGCTGGATGGTCACCTACTATGAAGAATCCGGCGTCCTCGCCGCCAACTCAGCCCAGCTCCTCACCTCCCTGCTCTGGATCACCATCCTGACAGGGCGCTTCACATGCAGCGCCGTCGGAGGCAGATTCTCCCCCGCCGCGATCATCCGCGTCCTCTCGGCCGGTATCCTGCTCTTCCTCTGCGCAGTCCTCCTCACCAACCGCCTGCCCCTCATGCTGGCCGGCACCATCGGCCTGGGCCTGTCCATGTCCGGCATGTACGGCACTACCGTCGCCAACGCCGGCGACGTCTTCGGCCGCTACCCCCTTGCCATGGGCATCTTTGTCACCATCTCGGGAATCGGATCCATCATAACCCCCTCCGTGATCGGGACCGTCGCCGAAACCGCCGGCATCCGCGCCGGCATGCGCATCCTCCTGCTCCCGGCTGCCGTCCTCCTGGTCATGGCCCTGCTCAACAGAAAACGCTGAGACTCACAGCAGGTTTTAGGACAAATCCCGGTTCCACTCCTTTCCAACACAAAGATACCGGCCGCCTGCATCAGCTCTTACTTCGCGTTAAAAATAACAACATTTATGGGATCGACCTCGATCTTTTCCCAAACATGTTCAACGACATAAGGCTCAGAAGCCAGATACGCATCCAGCCCGGCCCGGTCATCAAACTCCAGCACCAGGGCAGAACCCTTCATCTTCCCGTTTTCATCCAGAAGACCGCCGGCGCAGAGAATGTGACTGCCCAGCTTCTTCATCCCCTCCAGATGCCTCGGACGGACTTCCATCCGCTTTTCCAACATTCCCTCGCCGTCATAAGCTTTCACGATAAACTGCATAGAATAACCTCCATCATACTTGATCAATTTCGAAGAATTCCCTGCCAATTTTCCGGGACCACTGCAGGCGGCCGGCCGACGGAGACTATTCAGCCTCTCCGATAAGAATCATAACATACCGGTGAGCAGAGTGCACAGACAATGAAAGAATTCCCTGCCTCACTGAGTCTCACCAAAAAGCCCCTGCACGGCACTGACCCGACCTGCCCTGTCGGGGCCCGGCTCAACCTGCCCTGCCCGGCCCAACCTGCCCTGCACGGGCCGGCTCTGAGTCCCTGGACAAAGCTGCAAAAAACTGCTTGCTAAATCACTATTTTCATGTATAATATATTTGTTCTGCAAAACAGGACTTATTATATTATGTCTGCGTAGCTCAGTTGGATAGAGCGACCGCCTCCTAACCCCTTAGGAGAGCGAAGACTTCTATATAAGTAGTTTCGGAGACTCAGGAGTTCGAATTCATTCTGGAATCGACGAATGGTTGCACACGAGTTACAATCTTTCAGGGTTTCGCTCAGATGCAACCAGAACAAATGTTTGCGAGTTATTGCGTTTGATTTGCTAACGAAATAATCGAATTATTAGCAGATTTTTCGCAAAAACCATAGATCCGGTCATCGTGCCGGAAGCCGGAAACCCAGTGTTTATGCGGGTTTCAGCATATGTCTGCGTAGCTCAGTTGGATAGAGCGACCGCCTCCTAAGAAAGAAGGCGGCTGCCACCCTGAAGCTGAAAAGATTGTCGAGTTCAGTGTTCGACTCAAATCTGAGACATGAAAAAGTTACAGTCGGCTCGTTTTCCTCCAGGAAAGAAGCCAGGTGTAACCGGAATAAACGTTCGACGTCTCCGACCGGATGAAAATTCAGTCGAGATCATAAATATCGGCAGGGCCGAAAGGCCGGAAACCCAGTGTTTATGCGGGTTTCAGCCATTTGTCTGCGTAGCTCAGTTGGATAGAGCGACCGCCTCCTAAGCGGTAGGTCGGAGGTTCGAATCCTCTCGTGGACGCCAGCCAATTCGCTGCAAGTCTTATTTTTAGAGGCTTGCGGCTTTTTTGTTGCTTCATGGACGACGGGGTTTTTATTCTTTTTTTAGCTGATATTATATTTGAGAAGAAATTGATGTAATTGTTAATTTGTTTTCGGCATAATATTTGAATAATTTTTAATTCAGCTATAGTAATTAGAATTCACCCAGCTTCATAAACACAGTGTGATGGAGGTTCTATGTTTTATTAAATGCATGTTTTAAACTACACTATAAAGCATAGCGCGGTTGCTCTGGCGAACGGACAGGCCAAGCCTGCAGGCCGCACGTTGTTTATTGCCGTTATGATCGACGAGTTCTTTAATGGTTTCATATTTCAATTGTTGGTTCATTGTAAGATTTACCTTTCTCATAAGATGATACCCTCCTGGATAATCATCATTGTATATTGTTTTTAGTAATTGATTCATTTAGATGCATATAAACAAGGCGGGACATTTTTCAATTCCATCTATTGGGACATTATCACTTTCCAATCACAGTGCCTGTAATACGATGTAAAACAGAGAAACAATCTAATAGTGAATAAGTGCTAATACATATCGATATTGTAAATATCGGATCTTCAAATAATAACGGTGTTTGATGAAAAAGGTATTTAAGGTGAAAGGGTCGAAAACATACCGTTCATTTTTTAAAGGTCATACGTTTACAAATTATAATATAGTGGTTTTGAAGTCTTGAAGTCTATTCATATATTAACAACGTAGACAAAAGCAGTAAATCCTTTTTCAAGATATACTGCTTTTGCATGCTAGGATGGAAAACAACCATTCATCTGTCCCATGTTTTCGTCAAGTTCTTTCAGGAAGTCTTGGAACGCTGAAGAATCCCGAAAAAAATCATACTCTGTGCTGGTTTTCAGCTCGGAGATAAGAGCCGGAATCAGTGATTTTCCGACATTCTTTACTGTTTCATGTGCAATTCGATAGAACACCGGGGAATCCGACAAAATCCATGGAGCGTTTGCCGCCTCCATCATTTCTTTGATTAACGCAATGCTTCTTTCTTTGTTTTTCTCATAGAGTGCGATTTGCAGGCGAGGAACAACGGTGCCGTATTGCCACAGCCCAAATAGAGAAATCATCTTCTCAATGATTTCACCGATTTGGCGTGCTTTATCCGGCTGACTACACTTCCATTCCAAATCCAAGAGTTTCAAGCAGTATGTCTGAACACTTGAAAGAGAGTGTAGGAGCTTGCTTTCTAGAAGCACCGCCGCTTCATCCACTTTACCTTGGTGGATCAGAATATTCGCTTCATACGGCGTCTTATCAAATTGTTGTTTAGGAAGTTGTTCCAATAAAACCGAGGCCTGGTCATAATCTTTTGCCTCCATTGCCTTTCCGAGCAATATAGAAATAGCTGTATTTTTTATTTCCATGTTTGAGCTTTCGGCAGCCTGCTCTAACCATTGCCTGACAAGTACCTCGTATTCTTGCTTCTTTTCTGTTTTCATAGGTGATAGAACAAGGCAGGCATTTAAGATGTTTGCGGTTGAAATGAGCAAAGCATCACTTTTTGGGTATCCCTGTATTTTCTGTACTGCCATTTCAAAGGCTTTGTCCGGGCTTTCTTGAGAGAGCATGATAAGTTCCCGTGAAAAAGCTTCAATTTCAACATCTGTTAAAGTTTCGTGAAAGCTAAATAACGTGTTAAGGTCAGTATTCAAAAGTCTTGCCAGTCCGGGAAGCAAGGTCACATCTGGGAATGTAGTGCCTTTTTCCCATTTGTTGACGGCTGGTGTTGAAACGCCTAAATAATTGGCAATCTGTTCTTGGGTCAGGCCGGCGGCCTTTCGGAATTTTTTGATTTGCTCGTTGATCTGCATGTCATCGACCTCCTTGTATCTTAATTTTAACTTGTCGAAAGCCGATTTCCTATTGAGCGTTTGTTTAATTATGGAGTTATTATTTTAACCAGCAGTTAATAAGATGGAAGAGCATCGTCTTCTTGACATTGATTGCCATACAAAGTGGCGGATGACTGTCCGGCTCTTAAAGATAAATTTTATGATAAAGGCAACGGGCAGTTCCAAAAGATCTTTTCGGAAGACGGATACTCTTCAAAGAGTGTCTTCGCAATGTTTATCATCGAAATGGACATATGGTGGCACTGAAGAATCATGACTGTCGCATCAGCCTTTGGCTCATAGGAAGGAATCCTAAAATGCTTTTTTGCATTTCACCGCCCATATTTTGCCACTTAGCTTAAAGACTGGGACAAGTCTTTTGAAATAGGGTATGATGACACCAACAAGAGAAAGGAGGACGAGGTATGAAGGTGAGTATAGACATCTCTGCTGCATATAAAGAACCTTATGCGGTAATCTATACCGATAAAGTAACCAATGAAATACAACGTATGATCGACGTATTCAGTGCAGGGGAAACACCAATCACTGCCTTGCACAATGAAGAAGATCTGATCGTTTTACAACCGAAAGATATATTCATGGTCCGAATAGAGGCCGGGGATACGATCATTTATGGACAGAAGGACAAATATCGGTCGCGAAAAAGGCTTTATGAAATCAGCCAGCAGTTAGGAAAGCAGTTTATGCAGATATCCAAAACCACATTGATCAATCTGTCTTATATGGACAGTAT
>DGUF01000096.1:0-4964 GCA_002394525.1 Lachnospiraceae bacterium UBA4317
CGCGTCTGGCCCTACCGCTTCGACGCCCAGGAGCGCGCCCTCATGGGCGGCATGCGCGGCGTCGCTTTCTCCGCCCTCCTGGGACTGGCGGACTTCCGCAGGGATGCCCTGGCGACCGGCCTCCACGCCTATTACATGAACCGCAAATACCCCCACGCCGAGATTTCCCTGAGCTGTCCCCGCCTCCGCCCCATCGTCAACAACGACCGCATCAATCCCCGCGACGTCGGCGAGCGCGAGCTCTGCCAGGTCCTCTGCGCCTACCGCATCTTCCTCCCCTTCGCCGGGATCACCGTCTCCAGCCGTGAAAGCGCCGCCTTCCGCAATGGCATTGCCAAGATCTGCGCCACCAAAGTGTCCGCCGGCGTCTCCACCGGCATCGGCGACCACGAGGAAAAATACGAGGGCAGCCAGGAGGCCGAGGCCGGCGACGAGCAGTTCGAGATCAGCGACAGCCGCACCTTCGCCGCCATGTACTCCGACATGGAACAGGGCGGCCTCCAGCCGGTCCTCAACGACTATATCTACGTCTGAGACAATCCTACTGCGGTCAGACACTGACAGAGCCCAAACACGGTCATCGAGTCATCGGGGACGTCTCAAATGACTCATTCCACGCATGTTCTGCTCACCACCGGCAGAGCCCGTCCACGGTCATCTTAAGAAAAAAACAACTAACACCAGAGCCCGTCTCCGGAAAGGAAAACCATGTCTCCTGTCATCAAATCTTACGATCACTTCATCGCCATCACCGACCGGACACTCTGCCGGGGGAGCTTCACAGACCAGGTCCAAAGGGTCTGCTCCCTCCATCCCCGCGCCCTGATCCTGCGGGAAAAGGACCTGCCGGATGATCAGTATGCCCTGCTTGCCCGGGAGATTCAGGAGATCTGCCGGCAAGCCGGCGTCCCCTTCTTCGTGCACGGCCGCCCCGGGATCGCCCGGCAGATCGGCTGCCGCTGCCTCCATCTCCCCCTGCCGGTCCTGCGGTCTCTCGGCGGCAAAAGGCCGGAGGGTTTTGAGCGCAGTTCCGCCTCCGCTTCTCAGGACAGCCTTTCTCTCCATGAAAGAGATCTGCCCGATGCCGGCTCCGGCCCGGCTGCCCCTCCCATGGTCAGCGTCTCCTGCCACAGCATGGAGGACATGCGGGAGGCCGTCGCGGCAGGCGCCGACTTTATCATCCTCGGGACGATATTTGAGACCCAGTGCAAAAAAGGCCTCCGCGGAAAAGGCCCCTCTTTTGTCAAAGAGATCTGTGACACCTGCCCGGTCCCGGTCTACGCCATCGGGGGCATCAGGGAAGACAATATCGACCTGGTCCTGCAGGCCGGCGCCGCCGGCGGCTGTATGATGTCCGGCTTCATGCAGATCTGAAAAACAGATAACAACACCTGTCCTGAAAAACACGGCTGTAAAAAACAGATTCGGGGCAAAAGGAAGCGCCCCGGGATCTTTCTCACTCCGCCGGAACAGACAAATTCCATCAAAAAAACAGATGCGCACGGCATCTGTTTTTTTGATTCTTCAGTGTGAAAGAAGGATCTGTCTCCCCTTTCACATATCTGTCACGTCCCCGCGTCCCTGATCAGGTTCTTGAAAAAGTCCACGGCGCCTGGCAGACAGTCGTATGGAAGGGCCTCGTCGATGCCGTGGATGCCGCGTTTTTCCTCAGGTCCGTAGACGATGGGGGCAAAGCGGATGCAGTTGTCGCAGACGGCATCGTAGAAGGCCGCATCAGTGGCGGCGGTCAGGATGTAGGGGCTGGTGATGCAGCCGGGAAAGGTCTTCTGCACGGTCTTCTCAAAAAACCGGTAGACCTCTCCGTGGAAATCGATCATCTTCGTGCAGGGCGCGCCCTGCACGACCTCCGTCTCCAGCCCGTGGCGGGCGGCGATCCGGCGGATGACCTCCAGGCTCTCCTCCATGTCCTGGTGGTGGACGAAGCGCATGTTGGCGCCCAGGGCCGCCTCCTCGGGAAAGACATTGACCGCGTCGGAGCCCGAGGCCATGGTAAAGGTGATGGTAGTGCCCAGCATGGCAGCGGCCTGGCCGTTGATCCGGGGCGTCAGGATCTCGATCGGGATCCTAAAGAGCCAGAGGTTCTGCAGGGCCAGACGGATGGGGAAGGCGGCCGCCGGCGCCAAAGCCTCGAGCATGGCCCGGGTCGCGGGCTCCATCCTGCTGCGGAAGGGAGTGTTTCGCTCGACGTCGCAGATAAAGGCCGCGATCCTGGCAAGCGGGGAATTCTTCTGCGGGGTGCTGGCGTGGCCGCCCTTGCCGCGGGCTATAAAGCGGACATTGGCCCGTCCCTTCTCCGCGACGCCGATCATGGCAAAATTGCCCCGGACGCCGGGCATGGGGTTGGTGTAGATGCCTCCGCCCTCGTCACAGACCAGCCAGGGCTTTACCCCCCTCCGACTTAGCTCGTCGATCAGGGCCTGACAGCCCGGACCGCCCCACTCCTCCGTGCAGGAGGTGGACAGATAGATGTCCTGGTCAGGCACGCAGCCCTCCGCCAGCAGCTCTTCAACGGCCTGGAAAAAGGCCATGCAGGAGCACTTGGTATCGACAGAGCCCCGGCCGTGGACCTTTCCATCCGAAATCTCCCCGGAAAAGGGAGGAAAGCTCCACCCCGCAGGCTGAGTGCCCGCAGCACTCCCCCAGGAGGCGCCCTCGACCGGGACTACATCCTGGTGGCCCATGAGGACGATGGGACGCTCAGAGGACTTTCCCTTCCAGACATAGAGAAGGCTTCCCCCGATCTCCACCTTTTCCAGATGCCTGTGCACCAGAGGAAAAAGCTCCTCCAGGATCCGGTGGTAGCCCAGAAAGCGCTCCCTCTGCACAGAGGCCGGATGGGTCTCTGAAAAGGGATAGGAGGTCGTGTCATAGCTGACCATCCCTGAGAGCTTGCGGGCGTATTCCAGGGCCCTCTTCTCCTCAGGACTGCCCGGCCGGCAGTCCGGCCTGTAATCCGACCTCCTTGCGGGCCGGATCAGGGTCCTGGCCAGGCAGACCAGGCCGGCCGCAATGCCGCAGAGTACTATGATCAGCAAAAGTTCTAATAGAATCTTCATTATATCCTCATTGTTCCAAACAAACCGGGTCCGGCCGGGCCCGGCAGTAACTTTTCCCCAAAGTGCCGGAAGGACCGCTTCTCTTTATGCGAACAGACCACCGGCACCCGGGCAGACTGCCCTGCGTTTTTACTGGGCACGGACCGCCGCCACCCGGGCAGACTGCCCCTTGCTTCTTACTGCGCGCGGACCGCCGGCATCCGGGCAGACTGCCCCTTGCTTCTTACTGGGCGCGGATTGCCAGCACCCGGGCGAACAGGTCGCTGTTCTCCACGATCAGAAGGCAGAGTTTTTCCCGGGCTCTGGAGAGGCCCTCATAGAGCGGCGCGATGGCCGTCTCCTTCTCCCCCCTGGCGCAGAGACGCTGGTCGCTGTCATAGTAGAAGCGCTCATCCATGATCATCAGGACCTTGTCGTACTCCTGACTGATGACCTCCCCGGTCAGGAAGGACTCCATGGAAGAACTGATCAGTCTGTAGCCGCAGGACAGATAGTGGGTGGTCAGAGCCTCCTCCTCCCTTTTATCCGCCGCGTAAAGGACGTCTATACAGCTGAAGTCCACGTGGCCCGGGCGGTCCTTCTGATTAAAGAGGGTGCGCAGGAAGGAAAAGACGGGCCGGTTGATCCGGATATTGCCCGACAGCTCCAGCCGCAGGGTCTCCCTCGCCGCAATGACCGCTTCCGCATCCTCCATGGGCGGAACCTGCCCCAGAAGACTGTGCGGGTCATAGGAAAAGATGCAGGGGATTCCCAATGTATCCGAGAGCCTGAAAATCCCGCCCAGTACATGGGACGGCAGCCGGTTGGCCTCATCGATCAGAAAACAGGAACAGTCAGTAAGATCCATCCGCTCGAACAGCTCCTGCATGTCCTCCGGGTCCGTACCGGACAGGATCCTGACCTTGTGGAGCCGCCGGTCGATCAGTATATGCCCCTCGTGCAGGGGGCCGCCGTGCACAAAAACCACGCTGCGCTTTCTGGACAGCTCCATGGCCAGGTCCAGGAGGAGCAGGGTCTTCCCGGTCCCGGCATTCCCGACCAGGGAGATCAGGGGAACAGCAGGCTTCCCTTCCCTGCCCTCCGCAGGGGTTTTTGCTTCGGAACCTTTCTCTTCGCAGCCTTTTGCTGCCACGGTTTTTTCCGCGCCGGCGTTGCCCGCCAGGACCTCCAGGATCTGCTTCCTGAAATCCGACTGCTGATTGGTCAGGAAATATCTGCCGTCCAGAAACTTTTCCGGCGTCTTCACGGGAGAGATCAGATAGTCCTGGGCACGGAAATACCGGCCGATCTCACTGGCCGCGTAATTCCTGAGGGCCGGGCGCCTCAGGGCCTGCGCCAGCTCTTCCAAGCCGCAGGTCCTCAGATACCCGTGGTCGTTGAGGCAGTAGAGAGTATCCGTCTCCATCACGTAGGTGTAGGAAAGGATCGTCCTGGCAATGTGGGACAGGTAATACCGGTTCTGGTCCAGCTGCTTCCGGATCCTCTCCTCCTCGATTGCTTCGCTCTTGAGCTCTATGTTCAGGACACAGCCCTCATCCGGCGCCAGCTTGAGCAGGTCAAACTCCTTGCTGATGTGCTCGATCGTGTAGGAAAAATAAAAACCGTCAAAATAAACGACCCAGTCAGGCCCGCTGTTCCTGTCCTCCCGGTAGAGCTCCGCGAGGCCGTCCACCAGGGCGCAGAGAGAGTCCTTTTCATGCTCGCTGTAGCTTTTGTGCCAGCCGCGCCCGGAGAGCACCATCTCGAGCTTTGAAAACTCTTCGGTATTGGTAACCCTTGTGAGTGTATACAGATTCAGTGCCTTCATGAAAATCTCCTCAGACTCTTGATCCCTTGTTGTAGGGCACGCCGTTGGCTTTGGGCGGGTGTGACAGGGGGACAGGCACT
>DGUF01000096.1:5049-14086 GCA_002394525.1 Lachnospiraceae bacterium UBA4317
TGTGACAGAGTGCCTGTCCCCCTGTCACACTGTCCCCCTGTCTCACTGTCCCCCTGTCACACCATTATAAACCTGCCTCCTCAGACTCTTGATCCCTTGTTGTAGGGCACGCCGTTGGCTTTGGGTGCGGAAGACCTGCCCACGAAAAGGATGAGGACGAGCAGGGTCATGACATAGGGCAGCATGGCCAGGATCTCAGAGGGAATCGAGAAGGCCCCGCCGCCCAGTACGACCGTCAGGGCCTGGGCGAAGCCGAAGAGCAGGCAGGCCAGGTAGCTGCCGTGGGGCGTCCATTTGCCGAATATGACCGCCGCGATGGCGATAAAGCCCTGGCCGCTGATGGCTGTGGGCATAAACTGAGACAGGATGGACAGGGTCATGGCCGCCCCGCCAAGACCTGCCAGGGCCCCCGAAAGGATCACGCAGGTATAGCGGACCTTATAGACATCGATGCCCAGGGTGTCCGCCGCGGCGGGATGTTCCCCGACGGCCCGCAGGTGCAGGCCCCAGGTCGTCCCGTAAAAAAGGATGACCATAAGGACCGAGATGATCAGGGCGATCAGGGTGGTCATATCCACGTTGAGGTTATTGAGGCTTCCCGCCAGTCCATGGGAAAAGAGCCTGGGGATCTTGTTGGGGACCGGCGGCGTCTGCGTTCCCCCGTCAAAAATGAGCCGGCACATGAAGAGGGCAAGCCCCGGCCCCACCAGGTTCATGGCAATACCGCAGACCGTCTGATCGGACTTGCAGGTGACGGACGCAAAAGCATGGATCAGGCCGAAGAAGGCTCCCGCCAGGCCCGCCGCCACAAATCCGATCCAGGGATTCCCGGTCATATAGGCCACGGCCGCGCCCGTAAAGGCCCCGATCGTCATCATTCCCTCGATCCCGATGTTGACGACACCGGCCACCTCGGAAATGACGCTGCCCTGGGCGGCAAAGACCAGAGGGGTGGAATACATGAGAGTGATCCCAAGCAAAAGCAGTACTCTGTCAGACATCTCTTCCTCCTTTCCCGGCCTTCGCGGTGCCCTGATCCTTTTTTGCGGGACCGGCAGGCTTTTTCCTTCCGGCCCTCGCTCCCCTCGCGGACTCCGCCAGACGGGGGATCACATAGGAAAGGGCACAGAAGAAGACAATGATGCCGATCACGATATTGATGATCTCGGTCGGCGCTCCGATCTTTGACTGGAGCCCTGCGCCGCCGTACAGAAGACCTCCGAACAAAAGTCCCGTAAAAAGACAGCCGATCGGAGAACTGAAGGCGATAAAGGCCACAGACAGTCCGTTGAAGCCGACATTTTCAAAGTGGGACAGCGTATTGACCGTGTGCGGGGCCTGGCCGGTGATATAGAGGGCCGCCCCGAGACCGCAGAGGGCGCCGGAGATCATCATGGCGTGGAGGATGCTCTTTTTGACATCGATCCCCGCAAATCTCGCCGCATTGATATTCTGGCCGACAGCCCTCAGCTCAAACCCCTTCCGGGTCCTGTTGAGCAGGTGCGTGATCACCAGGGCCGCGATCACCGCCACCAGAAAGCCCGAATTGACATCGGTCCTGCCAATGATCTCTTTGAGCACGGGATACTGGTTCAGGAAGGCCTGCCCTGCCTCCGTCCGCTTCCAGAAAGGGATGAGCATGGTATAGGTGCAGGAATTGACCGGGTACATGCCGACCGTGCCCGGCTTGTGAAAAAAGTCCAGGCTGCAGACCCAGTTGGACAGATAGAGGGCGATCCAGTTGAGCATGATGCTCGTGATGACCTCGTGGATGCCGAAAAAGGCCTTGAGCAGGCCCACGATGCCCGCGTAGAGAGCGGACATCAGCATGGCCGAGAAGACCACCATCAGGATGGCCACAGGCTGAGGAAAATCCAGCATGCTGCCGACCACGGTCGCCGTCAGGCAGCCGATGATAAACTGACCCTCCGCACCGATATTAAAGAGTCCGGTCTTGATCGCGAATGCCACGCCCAGTCCCGTAAAGATGATCGGTGTACTGCGCACGACGACATTGGAGATGTCTCTGGGCCGGCCGACCATGCTCTCTATGAGCGTCCTGACCGATTCGACAGGCGGAAAGCCCGCCGCCAAAAGGATCAGGGCAGCCACCCCAAAGCCGAGCGCGATGGAAATGACCATCAGGACAAAGGGGTGGCCGAAAAAGCCTCTTTTTCCGAATCGTACCATTTTAAAACCTCCTTTCTCCTTCTATACTCACATGCCGGCCAGACGACTCTGCATCTCGGCAAGCACTCTCTGCATATCCGCAATGCTGCTCTGCATCCTGGCCAGGCTCCTCTGCATCTCGGCGATCTCTGCGGGATCCGGGCCGGAGGATGCAGGAGCGGACGGATCCTGCCCGAGAACAGGTGCTGTCTCTGCAGTCTCCTCTTTTTCCGTATTTTCTGTTTTATCCGCCGTCTCCGGCTCCCCGGCCTGTGCCAGGAGGGAGATCCCGGTTGCAGGCTCTGCCGGTATTTCAGGTACAACTGCTGCCCCGGGCTCAGCCGGCGGTGTTATGAGTTCAACCGGTGTTTCAGGCTCGGGAACGACTCTTGTCTCAGGTTCAAGCGTGTCAGTTGCCTCCGGTTCAGGGCCGGAAGCTGTTTCGGACCCGGGTACGGCACTTGTCTCAGGTTCAAGCGTGTCACTTGTTCGAAGTTCAGGAGCAGCATCTGCCACAGGTTCCTCCCGGACAGCTTCTGCCACAGCCTCTGCCACAGGCTCCACCAGAGCGGCCTCCTGAGGCGCCTTCAGCATGGAGGGCTCCACCTGGCCGCCCGCCATCACGCGCCCCAGCGTCCGGTTGTCCACGGTCCCGTGTTCAAAGATCTGCTGGATATGGCCGTCATAGATGACCGCGATCCGGTCCGAGACGTTCATGACCTCGTCGAGTTCGAAGGATATGAGCAGGACCGCGACCCCCTTGTCCCTCTCCCTGAGCAGCATCCTGTGGACGTTTTCGATCGCGCCCACGTCCAGGCCGCGCGTGGGCTGGATGGCGATCAGGAGGGCGGGGTCATTGGCGATCTCCCGGCCGATGATGACCTTCTGCTGGTTGCCGCCCGAGAGGCCGCCCGCCATGAGCGGCCCGCAGTTGCCCGGCCGCACGTCATAGGCCTCGATCAGCTCATTGGCAAAGCTTCTCACCTTTTTTCGATTGATCGTGCCGCCCGGAGAAAATTCCTCCGTCCTGTATTTTTCCATGATGGTATTTTCATAGACTGAAAATCCCAGGACCAGGCCGTCCTTGTGGCGGTCGGCCGGGATCGTCGCCATGCCGCAGTCGATCCCGTATTTGGGACTGCGGTTCTGGATCTCGTGGCCGTTGAGGATGATCTTTCCTCTGCGCGTTCTTCTGAGGTTGTTGAGGGCATCCGCCAGCTCCTGCTGGCCGTTGCCGTCGATACCCGCGATCCCGACGATCTCCCCGCTCCTGACCTGGAGGTCCAGGTCCCGGACAGCGTACATCCCCTTGTCATTTTTGACATAGAGGCTCTGGATATCCAGCATGACCTCCCCGGGATGGGGCGGGGTCCAGTCCACGACCAGTCTGACCTCGCGTCCCACCATCTTTTCGGCCAGTTCATCCTCCGTCACGCCCCTGACGGGTACGGTGTCAATATAGTGTCCCCGCCTGATAATGGTACAGGCGTCCGAGGAGGCCTGGATCTCCTTGAGCTTGTGGGTGATGATGATAATGGTCTTGCCGTCTTTGACCAGTTTTTTCATGATGGCGAGCAGCTCATCGATCTCCTGCTCTGTCAGGACGGCCGTCGGCTCATCCAGGATCAGGATGTCGGCTCCCCTGTAGAGGGCCTTGAGGATCTCCACGCGCTGCTGCATGCCGACGGAGATGTCGCGGATCCGGGCATCCGGATTGACCTGCAGCCCGTATCTGGCGACGATGTCCAGAACATCCCTGCGGGCCTTCCTCATATCGGTAAAGATCCCCGCATGGGGCTCATTTCCCAGGACGATATTCTGGGTCACGGTAAAATTGTCCACCAGCATGAAGTGCTGGTGCACCATGCCGATCCCGTTTTCAATGGCGGCTGCCGGGTTCCTGATATCCACCTTCTTTCCCCTGATATAGATCTCCCCTTCATCTGCCTGGTAGAGACCGTAAAGGACATTCATCAGGGTGCTCTTTCCGGCGCCGTTTTCCCCCAGGACCGAATGAATCGTTCCCTCCTCGACATCCAGATCAACATCCGTCAGTGCATAAAAAGAACCGAATCGTTTCGTGATCCCATGCATCTGCACAGCATATCTGCTGCTGACTTCTGCAGCCATGTTTCCCTCCAATCCGAAGCGTCACTGTTCCAGGCCGGCAGCCTCTCACGAGTATGTACCGCCTCTTGTTCCGAACCCGCGTCCTCTGAAATAAGGCAAATCACCTATGGCAAAACTGTCACGGGTATACGCCGCCTCTTATTTCGAACTTCCCGTATCCTGACCATCCTTTGTGCCGCCGACAGCCGCCGTCAGCTCCTCTATGGAGGTCTTTTTCAGCATTTTCTGGAAAGCCTTCAGTTCCTCCTGTGTTCCGGGCGGGATCAGAATCCCCGCCTTGATCCTCTCGCCGACCGCAAGGGCCTCCTGATAGATCTGGTCGGAATAATTGCTGTGGTCCTCGGGAATGCCGACCGCCCCGTCGGAAAGTCCGAAGGACAGGGTCTTGCCCCCGATCTCCTCGCCGGCTATATGGCGCTTGGACACGGCCTCGACCGCCACATTGACATTTTTCAGGGAGGAGGTCAGCACATGGTCCGGGGCCAGATAGGCCTGGTCGCGGTCCACACCGATCGCGAACTTCCCGGCCTCGTCGGCCGCCTCGATGACGCCGAGCCCCGTGGCGCCGGCCGCATGATAGACGACATCGCAATTGTCTGTCGTAAACATCTTTTTGGCGATGCTCTTGCCCTTGGCCGCGTCTGTAAAGCTCTCGGCGTACTGGGCAACGACCTTGACCTTTTTCCCGAGGACCCGGTCGGCGTAGGCCACACCGCCCTCATACCCGCGCTCAAACTGCTCGATCACATCGTTGGCGATCCCCCCGACAAAGCCGACCCTGCCGGTCTTCGAGACGGCCGCGGCAATATAGCCCACCATAAAGGAGGATTCCTGACCCCGGAACACAACCCCGGTCACGTTGGCCGGAGTGTCCGCAAAGGCATTGTCCACACAGGCGAAACGGACATCCGGATTGAGAGCGGCCGTCTCCAGCGTCGCGTCCGCGGTGGAAAAGCCGATCGACCAGCACAGGCTGTTCCCGTTGTCGATCAGATTGTCGAGATTGTTCGAAAAATCCGAATGCTGCTTGGATTCAATATAACTGACGTCTGCGCCGGTGTCCTCCCGCAGCTGCTTGAGGCCCTCCCAGGCGCTCTGGTTGAAGGACTGGTCGTTGATCCCGCCGGTGTCGGTCATCATGGCGATCTTCCATCCGGTACCGTCCACATCTCCCACATTCAGGTCCATCTCCTCCCCGCTCCCGGCGGCGCTCCCGCTGCGCCCGCCGGTCAGTTCCCCCGGGCGAACAAAACGGCAGGCAGCCAGAGACAGGACCAGGACAAGGCTCAGGGCCGCTGCAGTCCCTCTGATGCTCTTTTTCATATATACCCTCCTTATTAATAGCTGCATCCGGCAGATCCAGGCCCTTGAACCCGGAGGTTCAGCATTAAAGCAGCGAGGCTTCACGCTGCCGCTGATAAATCCTCAAATCAGCAGGGTTTCGCGCTGCCGCTGATAAAGCTTCGAATCAGCGAGGCTTCGCGCTGCCGCAAAAAAATCCCGGATTCGAGACGGTCTGAACTGTGGCTGCAGGACTATGGCTTGTGAATTTTTCATGAACAAATCCTATTATAACAGAAAAAAACTGATATCATGCACAAGCACAGGATTCGTCCTATTATTTTTCCATGTTTTTGTTTGTACTGAAAAAAAAACACTGTTATAATAAGCTGACATGTCCGGAGGACTCCCCCATATCACGATGTAATGATGCTTCCATGCGGACGGGACCGGGGACTCTCAAATCAAAGAAAGGGAAAAGGAATAAAAGATGAATATTACTGTGTTTCTGGGAGCAAAAATGGGCGAAGACCAGATGTATATGATGGAAGTACAGGATCTGGGCAGGTGGATCGCCAAAAACGGCCACCGTCTGATCTACGGCGGGAGCCGGATCGGCCTGATGGGCGCGCTCGCGGACGCGGTCCTGGAGGCCGGCGGAGAAGTGATCGGCATCGTGCCCGACTTCTTTTTACAGCAGCACACGGAGCACCAGGGGCTGACAGACCTGATTACGACCGAGACCATGGCGGAGAGACGCGATAAAATGATCGAAATGGGGGATGCCTTCATCGCCTTCCCCGGCGGGACCGGCACCCTGGAGGAAATCTCGGAAGTCATCTCCCGCAAGCACCTGGGCCGGACGGACAAGCCCGTTTCCCTCCTCAACATCGAGGGCTTTTACAGTCCCCTGCGCTCCATGCTGGAAAAAATGGTCGAGGAGGGCTTTCTGGACCGGAGCGACCTCAACAAGGTCTACTTTGCCAATACGGTCGATGCGTCGACCTGGTATCTGCAGAGCGATATGAGGCTTTCCCACTGAAGCGGCGTTAAAGGGTCTCCCTGATCACACGCATCACGTTCTTATAGGCGAATTTCTCGATCTGTGCTTCAGTGAGGCCCTGTTTCGCAAGTTCATGGAACAGCAGTCCCATCTGTTCAGGGTGCTCCAGTTCCATATCCCCCTGGATCCCGTCAAAATCTGTGCCAAGCGCCGGAAGATCTTCTCCGCCGACCTTAAACATATGCATCACATGATCCGCCAGATTTTTGACCGTCTGCCTGCCGGGGCCAACGAATCCGGGATAGAAGTTGAGCCCGGATACCCCGCCTTTATCCGCGAGCACCCGGATCATGTCATCGGTAAGGTTCCTGCTGTGGCCTGTGATCTCCCTGCAATTGGAATGTGACGCTATGAATGGCTTTTTGCTGATTTTTGCAACGTCGTAAAACCCTCCGTCTGAAAGGTGTGAGACATCCACCAACATGCCGAGATGGTTCATCTCTTCGACAGCCTCTTTTCCGAATGCTGTCAGGCCTCTCTGCATGATCTCCCTGTCAGTCGAATTGGGAAAGCCGAAGCAGTTCGCATAATTCCAGGTAAGGGCGATCGCCCTCACTCCGTCGGAATGCAGCTTTCTGAGGTTGTCCATGTCTCCATTAACAATTCTTCCGTCTTCGATCGTCAGCATGGCTGACATGATCCCGGCGGCATAGTTTTTTTCGATTTCCCCGGCGCTGTATGCCATGCGTATCTCATCTGAATGGCTGGCTGTCTCCGCTATCAGAGCATTTCTCAATGCCTCATACAGCTCATCGTCACTGATCGGTTCTCTCCTCCATCCGGGCATCCCTTCCCTGTATGTCTGCCATGAGGGGAAAAATATGGCGTAAAACTGCAGCATCTGTTTCGCCGCGATCTGATGTTCAAAGCTTTGCATTCCATTCCCGGATACGATCGATCCGGATCCGCTCTCGATCACTCTCAGCAGTGTATCGCAATGCATGTCGGCATAAGTATAAAAGTTATCCATGATCTGCCTCACTCACTAAGAAATAGATAAAGGGTCACAACTTCCTGCCCCGCGGTTTTCAGGGCCTGCAAAAAAAGCATTGTACGCATTTTTAAATGAATGCCTACAATGCTTTTTCAAATTACAGACGGTCCTTCTTCAGGTTCCTCAGCAGGATCTGCAGATCTCGCGGACGCGGAAGACACCGGAAATGCTGCGGATCTCGTCCAGAAGGGCCGGATCAGGCGCATTGTCCAGGTCGAACATGGTATACTCGACCTCTTTTTTGGACTTACTGGCCATGCTGGCGATGTTGACATCCGACCTGCCGATGATGCTGGTCAGCTGGGTGATCATGTTGGCCTTGTTCTCATGGAAGACACTGATCCGGTTGCCGGTCTCGGACTTGCCGAGATCGCAGTCGGGATAGTTGACGCTGTGCTTGATGTTGCCGTTCTCCAGGTAATCCGACAGCTCTTCGACAGCCATGACCGCGCAGTTGTCCTCGGCCTCCTCGGTGGAGGCGCCCAGATGGGGAATGGTGATGCAGCCGCGGCGGCCTGCGACCGTGGAGTTAGGGAAATCCGAGACATAGCGGCGGATCTTGCCTGCCCGCAGGGCCAGGACGACCGCCTCCTCATCCACCAGGACATCCCTGGCCATATTGATCAGGATCACACCGGTCTTCATCATGGCGATGGCATGGTCGTCGATCATCCCCTTCGTGGAGGGAAGGGCCGGCACATGGATGGTGATATAATCGCAGACATCATAGATGTCCTCGATCCGGATCACATGGTTGATGCGGCTGGACAGGTGCCATGCGGAGTCCACGGACACATAGGGGTCATAGCCGTAGACCTCCATGCCCAGGTTGACAGCGGTATTGGCGACCTGGACACCGATCGCGCCCAGTCCGATGATGCCGATCTTCTTGCCCTGCAGCTCCGTGCCGGCAAAGCGCTTTTTCTCCTTCTCGGCGACCTTGGCGATATCCTCGTTGTTCCAGTTGGCGCGGACCCAGTCTACGCCCTCGACGATATCTCTGGAGGCCAGCAGCATACCGGCAAAGACCAGCTCCTTGACACCGTTGGCATTGGCTCCGGGCGTATTGAAGACGACGATTCCCTTTTTGGCGAGTTCATCGATCGGGATATTGTTGACACCGGCTCCCGCGCGGGCGATCGCCAGCGTCTGGTCGGAAAACTCCATGCCGTGCATGGAGGCAGACCGCACCAGGATGCCGTTGGCCTCCTGCAGGTCCTCTGTCAGCTGATACTGGTCCGTAAATTTCTCCAGACCCTTTTCCGATATATTATTGAGACAGGCATATTTAAACATTGTCGATACCGCTTCCTTCCTGATCTTTTAAAAAACCAAATGAGATACAAGCATTTTTGCCATGTAGCGAATATTAATGATTTAACGCGTTAATGTCAATACTG
>DGUF01000013.1 GCA_002394525.1 Lachnospiraceae bacterium UBA4317
TGGAAGGTCAGGGCGCAGAAATTGCAGTCCCCGTAGCATCCCCGGTTGGAGGTCAGGCTGAATTTGATCTCTCCCAGGGCGGGTACCCCGCCTGCCTCCTCGTACATGGGATGCCAGGTCCGCATATAGGGCAGGGCGTAGATGTCATCCATCTCCTGCATGGAGAGAGGCTTCGCGGGCGGGTTCTGGACGACGAAGGTGTGGCCGCCATAGGCCTCATACAGGCGCTTTGCCTGAAAGGGGTCCGTGTTGGCGTGCTGCAGAGCAAAGCTCTCCGCATAGGCCCGCCGCCCCGCCGCCGAGCCCACGCTGACCGCCTCGTGGTCGGGCAGGCGGATGGCGTCATAGATATCCTCTTCGTTTCTCGTCTTGTAGACCGTTCCGTCTATAAAGGTGATGTCGCGCACATCCAGGCCGGAGGCCAGGGCATCCGCGATCTCCACGATGCTGCGCTCCCCCATGCCGTAGGAGATCAGGTCCGCGCCGGCGTCCAGCAGGATGGACCGCCGCACCTTGTCGGCCCAGTAATCGTAGTGGGACATCCGCCGCAGACTGGCCTCCAGCCCACCCAGGATCACCGGCGTCCTTTTAAAGGTCCTGCGGATGAGATTCCCGTAGACCACGACCGCGTTGTCCGGCCGCTTTCCCATGATACCGCCGGGCGTAAAGGCATCCCTGCTGCGGTGTTTTTTATTGACGGTATAGTGGTTGACCATGGAATCCATATTGCCGGAGGAGACCAGAAAGCCCAGCCGGGGCTCCCCCAGGACCGCCACGCTCTCCGGGTCCCGCCAGTCCGGCTGGCAGACCATGCCGACCGTGTAGCCGCGGGACTGGAGGACACGCGAAATAATGGCCGCCCCGAAGCTGGGGTGGTCCACGTAGGCATCGCCGCAGATATAGACAAAATCAAGCTGTTCGATCCCCTGCGCCCGCATGTCCTGCCGGCTCACGGGAAGAAACCCCTCTGTATTCATGTCAAAAATACCTCTTCCCGCCTGCAAACACGGCCTCCACGGAATAGTCGTCCCGCAGCACGACCAGGTCGGCATCCTTGCCGGTCTGGATGGATCCCTTGGCCCGGTCCAGGCCCAGGAGCCCGGCCGGATTGAGCGTGCAGGAATTGATGGCCGTCTGCCAGGGCACGCCGGCCTTCTCGACCAGGTTGCGCAGGCCCTCGTTCATTTTCATAGTGGATCCGGCCAACTTCCCGCTGTCCGCCAGATGGGCGCTCCCGTCCTCGTAGAGCTCGATCCGGTTGCCGCCGAAAAAAGCTTCAGTCCCCGCCGCAAGCCCCTTGACCCGCAGGGAATCCGAGATCATGATCCCGTAGTCCGGCCCCTTGCTGGTAAAAAAGGCATTCACTGCCGCCCAGCCGGAATGAAGGCCGTCGCAGATGATCTCCCCGTAGACATTGCTGAAGCGGAAGGAAGCCCCGGGGATCCCCGGCTCCCGGTGATGGAAGGGCGCCATGCCGTTATAGACGTGGGTGACGCTCCTCGCCCCGTTGGCAAAGGCCATGGCCGCCTGGCCGCAGGTCGCCGACGAATGGCCAAGAGAAGGGACGATCCCCTTTTCAGACAGAAACCGTGTCAGACGGTAGCCCTCGTCATGCTCACAGGCCAGGGTCACGATCCGGATCAGGCCGTCCGACGCCTCCAGATAGCGCTTGAACTGGTCCACATCCGGAGGGACACAGAACCGCTCCGGCTGGGCCCCCTTATATACCCGGTCCAGATAGGGCCCCTCCAGATGAATGCCCAGGATCCGGGCACCGGGCACCTCCTCAGGAGCTGATCGCCGACCGGATGCCGCCTCCTGCCTGCGCGCGGCCCGGTCCTCCTGCTGCCTGCGCGCGACCTTCGCGACATTGCGCAGGGCCGCCGTCAGGACCTCCTCGGACTGGGTGATCGTCGTGGGCAGGATCCCTGTCACGCCCTCGCTGACAACCTTCTTCAGCCAGTCCCGCAGGCCCTCCTCATCCGCGTCATTGGTATCAAAGCCGTAGGCTCCGTGCGTATGCACGTCGATGAACCCCGGCACAATACGAAGATCTCCATAATCCTGGTCCGCCTCCCTGTCTCCATAGGGATAGATCCCTTCGATCCTTCCGGTCCTTTCGGAGAACTGGATCTGCGCCTCCAGCCAGTCATTTAAAACCCATACTCTCTTGCTCTGAAGTATCATTCTTCCCATCCTCTTTCCGGTTGTTTTTTCCGGCTGCATTCACACTGACCACAGCTGCGGTGAAGCCACGGGCAGCTGAAATCACGAACTGCTGCGGTGGAGCCCCGGACGGCTGAAATTACGAACTGCTGCGGTGGAGCCCCAGGCGGCTGAAATCACAAGGGTGCACCGGCTGTCCTTCCAGCCCTTGCAGACCCGTATCTATCCATCTGCTACCATGCATCTGCTATGTATCATTTTGGCACTTTGCGGACACCTCCGTCAATACCCGGCCCTGCCCGATCCCTCCCCTGTCCTTACTGTCGTTACTGTCCATGCCCCATCGAACAGCGCGGACATGGACAATTCAGCTATGGATACGGCAGCGCAAAAGAACTCTCCCATCGAACGGTATGGGCACGAAACACCGCGCGCAGGCATATTTGTATTGCATACTTTGTACGGGAAAAAATATCTTCTAACAATTTCTTAATTTTTCTCTGGTATTCTTCTTACAACAAAGGAAAACAGAGAGAAAACAAAATAGTATGATGTAAGGGTCAAAAG
>DGUF01000173.1:0-337 GCA_002394525.1 Lachnospiraceae bacterium UBA4317
ATGGTCAAGGTCTCCTATGAGCAGAAGCCCTTCCGCCGCGAAGTCATGCGCACCTATGGCGCTTCCGTCGTGCCGTCCCCTTCCGAGACGACCGAGATCGGCAGAAAGATTCTGGCCGACCATCCCGGAACGACCGGGAGCCTTGGCTGCGCCATCTCCGAGGCAGTCGAGGTGGCGACAAAGAATCCCGGCTACCGCTATGTCCTGGGCAGCGTTCTGAACCAGGTCCTGCTCCATCAGTCCGTCATCGGCCTGGAGACCAAGGCGGCGCTCGACAAATACGGCATCAGGCCCGATGTGATCATCGGCTGTGCCGGCGGCGGCTCCAACCTGGGCG
>DGUF01000173.1:405-563 GCA_002394525.1 Lachnospiraceae bacterium UBA4317
ATCGCCCCCTTCATGGGCGAAAAGCTCAGGGGCGAGGCGGATTACCGCATCGTCGCGGTCGAGCCGGCCTCCTGCCCCAGCTTCACACGCGGCACCTTTGCCTATGACTTCTGCGACACCGGCATGATCTGCCCGCTGGCCAAGATGTACACCCTGGG
>DGUF01000173.1:619-8389 GCA_002394525.1 Lachnospiraceae bacterium UBA4317
CACCCTGGGCAGCGGCTTCATCCCCTCTCCCAACCACGCCGGCGGCCTCCGCTTCCACGGCATGAGCACCACGCTCTCCCAGCTCTATCACGACGGCTATATGGAGGCTGTCAGTGTCGAGCAGAGCGATGTCTTTGCGGCCGCAGAGCAGTTTGCCCGCGTCGAGGGCATCCTGCCCGCTCCCGAGAGCTCCCACGCGATCCGCGCCGCGATCGACGAGGCCCTCAGGTGCAAGGAGACCGGGGAGGAGAAGACCATCGTCTTCGGCCTGACCGGCACCGGCTACTTCGACCTGGTCGCCTACCAGAAGTACAACGACGGTGAGATGACCGACGAGATCCCTACCGACGAGCAGATCGCGGCCTCCATCGCCAGGCTGCCGAAGGTCGACAAGTAAGGCAGGGGACGGCTCTCAGGCGGTTTACTCTGACCCGTGGAGCGTCGGATACTTTCATTGCGAAGCGGCCCGGCCGGACTGGTAAGGCAGTACCGGAGCGGTGACACTTGCGCTGGTGTGACCGCAAATTGTCCGGACCGGAAAAAAGGGTTTTTGTGCAAAATCCCTCCTGCACAAAAACCCTTATTTTGCATAAATGATTCAATTCTTTCTGCTGTCTCCGGCTATCAGCCGCCAGAGCAGGAGGAAGACCCCGCGGACGGCCGCGAAGATGATAAAGAGAAACATGAAGCCGGCCAGCCCCGAGATCACGTCCCTCATTTCCATGTTTCCGGTCCCGGACAGGCCCTGGCCGATCTCGATTGCGAAGGAGAGCATGACCAGGACCGTGAAGACGTAGATCCAGGCGATGACCAGGACGTGGTTTCTGGACAGGAGGATAAAGAGGGGGTAGATGACCAGGAACAGGGCCATTCCCGCCAGCCCCATCACGATAAAGTGGAGCTGCTTATCCGTCAGGATCTGGGACCCTGAATCATTGAGACGGAGAATGGTATCGTGGATGCGGGCGATCCCGCGCACAAACAGGTCCAGTAATCTTGCCATAATAACCTCACAGACAGGATAAAAGACTGCAGGTCCGCTCCCGGAAGGGCATGGTCATGTGACGTGATGATCAGTCGGCCTGTTTTTTCTTTCTTGCTTTCCTTCCGCCCAGGAAGTCAGGCAGGGGACGTCCCTGCTTTCTCCACTCGGCATATTCCGCGGTGGCGGCAAAGAGCACGTCGCCGGAGGAGTTGAGGGCGGTCTCGACGCTGTCCTGGACGACGCCGATGATAAAGCCGACGCCGACGACCTGCATGGCGATGTCGTTGGAGATGCCAAAGAGGGAGCAGGCCATGGG
Organism: Lachnospiraceae bacterium UBA4317; assembly: GCA_002394525.1. The sequence goes on from DGUF01000173.1 coordinate 1,921, forward strand.
GATCAGCAGCAGGGAACCGCCGGCCACACCCGATGCGCCGCAGGCGGCCAGGGCCGAGAGGACGGACAGGATGAAGGCGGTGGGAAAGTCGACGTGGACACCGACGGTGTTGGCGGCCGCGAGGGTCATGATCGTGATCGTGATCGCCGCGCCGTCCATGTTGATCGTCGCGCCGAGGGGGATGGAGATGGAGTAGACATCCTTGTCCAGGCCCAGTCTCTCACACAGTTCCATGTTGACCGGGATATTGGCGGCGGAGCTGCGGGTGAAGAAGGCGGTAAAGCCGCTCTCGCGCAGGCACTTCCACACGAGCGGATAGGGATTGGTCCGCAGGATCATGGCGACGATAAAGGGGTTGACGATCAGGGAGACCGTGAGCATGCAGCCGACCAGCAGGACCAGGAGCTTGCCGTATCCCATAAAGGTCTTGAAGCCGCTGCCGGTCACGGTGGCGTAGACCAGGCCGCAGATTCCGAAGGGGGCCAGGTTGATGATCCAGCGCACGCACTGGGACACGCCGTCAGACAGGTCGCTCAGAAACTGTTTGGTCGTGTCGGAGGCGGTCTTTTTCAGAGCCATGCCCAGGGTGGCGGCCCAGAAGAGGATACCCATGTAGTTGGCGCTCATGGTCGCCTGCAGGGGGTTGACGATGATGTTCATCAACAGGTTGTAGAGGACCTCGCCCAGACCGCCGGGCGCCGCCTGCTCCACGCCCTCGGCGACCAGGCTGAGGGTCTGCGGGAAGGCAAAGCTGAAGAGAACGGCGATAAAGGCCGCCAGGAAGGTGGTCAGCATATACAGGAAAATGACCATGCCGAAACGGCTGTCGAGCCGGGCGCTGCCCTGGCACAGAGAGCTCATGACCAGCACCGCGACCAGCACGGGCGCGATGGCCTTGAGGGCTCCGACGAAGAGATCGCCGAAAATGCCGATCAGGGATGCGTGGGGCAGGGCAACGGCCAGAATGGCTCCGCAGACAATACCGATGGCGATCCTGAGGATCAGGCTGGTCTCAGAGTATTTTTTTGCAATCGATTTTAATGTGTTCATGAAAATTTCCCCCTTCAGGATGCAGAACCTCCGCCCTCCGGATCTGTCGCCGGGAGGCAGGATTTTCTGAGAAAATATGTAAAAAAAACGCCGTCGGAGCCTGATGTTTCCGCCGGCGTCTTTTCAATTATAAAGTATGGCGTTTTTTTGTCAACCGCACCGAAAAAACCGATTTAAAGTAAACGGCCGGACCCCGGATCAGAGAGGACGGCCCAACCCGGATCAAACCGGACCGGTGTTTTCTGCATTAAACCGGCCCCGGTCCCTGTATCAAACCGGACTGCCGTTTTTCCGCGTCAGATGCTGAGCAGGCAGGTAAAGGTAATGATGTCGTCCTTCCAGGAGACCCGGATGGAGCCCTTGTACTGGGTACAGATGTTTTCCGCGATCGAAAGGCCTATGCCGAAGCCGTCCTTGCCGCCGTCGGCGCTGTGCGCGGAGTCCTCCCTGTAAAAACGTTCAAAAAACCGGGTGTAGTCCACATCCTTTCCCCTGGCGTAGGTGTTGGAGACAGCCAGGCGCACCTGCCTGCCGATCCGGTTTTTGGAAAAAAGGACATCGACCGCACCGTGGTCGTCGCAGTACTTGAAGGCATTGTCGATCAGGATCGCCGCCAACTGGCGGATCCGGCTCTCATCGGCATTGACCCGGACGTCCGGGGCGATGTCGGTGGTGAGGGTCTTCTCGTCCTGCCGGGCCAGGGATTCGTAGGGTTTTACGGTGTCCAGGATCACGGCGGAGGCATTGAATTCCTTCCGGGCTCCGGGCTCCTCGGCTTCCTGGGCCCGGGCGATCATGACCAGGTTCTGGATCAGGCCGTTCAGGCGGTCGACCTGGCGCAGGGTGGACTGGGTCCACTCGGTCTCTCCATTCATCAGCTCCTCCAGCTCGGTGTTGGCCCGGATGATGGCCAGGGGCGTCTTGAGCTCATGGCTGGCATTGGTGATAAACATCTTCTGCCGCCTGGCGTTCTCGATCTCCGGGCGGATCATTCTGCCCGAGACTGAGAGGACGGCGGCAAAGGTAATCAGCAGGCCGGCCGCGCAGATCAGGATCGTGGACCGGATGATGCTCCTGTTCACATTGATCAGGGTCAAGGCATCGAGGACGACCACGATGGAGGCGCCGTCCATATAGGCTGCCTTTTTAAAAAAATAGCTGCCGCCGAAATCACCGAAGGAATAGCGGAGCTCCCGGATCCGCTCCGCGGCCTCCACTGCGCTCTCCCGGTCGACGGAATGGATGTGGCTGAGCTTGACTTCCTGTACCCGGCCGGTCCTGTCGTAGAGGACAGCAAAATAGCGGGTCGTATAGCGGTATTCCGGAGCAAAACTCCGCAAAAGCTCGGAGCTGCCCCTCTCCCTGGCAGACGCCGTGGTGTTTTCCCCCAGCGAGGTGCCCTCGGTGGCCGCCTCCGGTTTCTGGTCAGGCAGGTCGCCCTTGTTGTCGATGATATAATCCAGGACATTCTCCATGGAGCTTCTCAGCTGCAGGTTGTTGGCAATATTGATCAGACCGCCTGTAAAGACCATGACCGTGATGAAGGAGAGCATGGCGGTCAGTATGAAATTTTTCCGGATCTTGCGGATCGATTCTGCACTCATGGCGGATACCTCCTGCAGGGACACAGGCAGATGTTTTTATGGGGCAGAGAGCCTCTGCCGGCGGAGCTGTCAGGACCAGTCTGTGCGGGGAGTTCCTGTCAGGACCAGTCTGTCCGGGGAGCTCCTGTCAGGACCAGTCTGTGCGGGGGAGCTCCTGTCGGGACCGGTCTGTCTGGGAAAGTCCCGGTCAGGAAAGGCCGGCCTGAACTGCCAGGAAAAAGCTGCCCCCGCGGCTGCCCTCCAGGGTGACATCGGCTGCCACGGCCCGGAGCTTGTTGCGCAGGTAGGAGATATAGAGCCAGACCGTGTCTTCGCCGGCCTCCTCATCCCCTCCCCAGACATGCTGCAGCAGGAAGGGAGTATCCAGGGGCCTGCTGCTGTTTTTCATCAGGATCTGCATGAGCTCGAATTCCTTGATCGAGAGGCGGACGGCATTTTCGGCGCGGAGCTCAAAGTTCTCCGCGCTCAGCTGCAGGTTGCCGAAGCGGAGGCTCTCGCCGCTGTAGCGGGTGTGGCGGCGGGTCATGGACCGGACGCGGGCCAGCAGCTCCTTCATGGCGAAGGGCTTGGTCAGGTAGTCGTCCGCGCCGGCATCGAGGCCGTTGACCCGGTCGTCGATCTCCGCCTTTGCCGTCAGGAGCAGGACCGGGGCGGTGTTGCCGTCGCTCCGGATCTCCCGCAGGACCTCCAGACCGTCCTTTTTGGGCATCATGATATCCAGGATCACGGCGTCGTAGGCGTTCTGCCGCAGGTGGTCGAGGGCCTCTTCCCCGTCAAAGACGGAATCTACTGTATATTTTTCGTGTGTGAGCAGGGCGGTCAGGGCCCTGTTCATGTCGCGGGTATCCTCCGCGAGAAGGATTCTTATCATCACTGACTCCTTTTTTCTTCTTCATCGCGCAAGACCCGTGGATCTGCGCGCAGGACCCGCGGGCGGGTCCTGAATATGGCGGAGCGTTTTTTTCAAAGCACCGCGCTGAAAGGATTCCGGGGGGCGGGTTTTCAGCTGCCGCGGATCATATCCCGCAGGGTCTGCATGGAAACATCGGTCGACGCCAGTTCATCGGCGCAGCGCTTGAGCTCGCTGACGAGCAGGGCCGTGTTATTTCCGGGAATATTCTTTTTGTATTTCATATGGTGCTCCAGGGCGGCCCAGGTATCCATGGAGATGGTCCGCAGCTGGATTTCGGCAAAATAGCCCCGGATCCGGATGATCAGGTGGAGGCTCCGATAGCCGTTGGGCTTGGCGCGGCGGATATAGTCCTTTTCCTGCACGACTTCAATGTCGTCGAAGCCCGCGATGTAGTCCCGCAGCATGAAGACGTCATTGAGAAAGGCGCAGACGATCCGGACGCCGATGCCGTCGTGGAGCTCCTGCAGAGCAGATCGGGCAGTCTCGGGCAGGCCGCTGCGGCGGCATTTTTCCCTCATGCTGGCGTCGCTCTTGATCCGGCCCAGGCAGTGCTCCACGGGATCGCTGTCGCTGGCCCGGTAGCGCAGCCGCAGGTCTTCGACCCGGTCCAGGAGGAGCTGCAGGATCGCCTCCATGTTTTTGCGCTGGCCGCCGTAGATGTCGGAAACCTGGCCGCAGGGGTCCGCTCCGGCGTCGGGCAGGCCGGCTGCGGGTCCGGCTTTCGGGTCGTTTGGACCGTCCTCTGTCTGGTCTGCCTCGCGGGGGGCGGGCAGGATACAGGTGGGATGGTCCGCCTGCATGCGCATGTCCAGCAGGGTCAGGGCTTCAGAGGCGCGGTCAAAGCGCAGGGCCGTGATCAGGCCGGAGTCCTGGTTGGCGACCAGGAGATAGTCGCAGCCGGGACCGGCCGTGAGCCCGTCAGGCCCGGCTGTCTGTCCGGCGTGAACGGATTCTTGTCCACCGGAGCCGGCCGCCTGCACACCAGTCCGGGCGGCAGTCTGCCCGTCGGTCCGGACGGCTTCCTGTTCGCCGGAAAAACTGCCGGAAGGGTCTTCGAAAGGATCCCCGGAAAAAACATTGAAGTCCCTGGGGGTGATCCCGCCGCAGAGGCTGGAGCTGCAGAAGGTCAGGCTTCCGTCCGGCCCGCAGCGGAAGGCGGAAATGGACTGGTAACCCAGCCGGCTGGAGACAAACAGGTAGGCCCCGTCCGCCGAAAAACGGATGGCGCAGCCGATGCTGCCGTTGTCGGCCGTGGCGGGGACCATGAGGTCCTCGCGCGGAGGGCGGGCATCACCCGCCGCGGCGGCAGACTCCGGGACTGCGGATGCAGAGGTTGCCCCTGCCGGGGAGGAAAGGGCGGATTCCTGCCGGGGAACGGCTGAGAGGGCCTGGATCTGGACATAGCGGTCTGTCTCCCGGTCATAGCGGAAGACAAAGACCGTGTTGGCCATCTCCGTGATCACATAGACCAGGCCCGGGTGCTGTTTGCTGAAGGTCAGGTGGCGGGGGCCGGATCCGTCCGGCAGCCGGATATCCCGGCCGGTATCGCGAAGCTTTGCGGCGGCGCGGTCCAGCTCGTAGACGCAGACTCTGTCCAGGCCCAGGTCGCAGACCAGGACTTCATCCCGTTCGGGCCCGAAGGCGGCAAAGTGGGCGTGCGGCCCCTGCTGCCGGTCCCCGGAGTCAAAGCCGGTCCCGCAGTACTGTCTCCAGTCGCACAGGGACCGGATGCCGCCGTCCTCATGGAGGGAGTAAAGGGATACGGAGCCGCTTCCATAGTTGGCGCAGAGCAGAAACTCCCGCTGCGAATCCAGGCTGATATGGCAGGGGTTGGCGCCCCCGCAGGGAAGGAAGCCCAGCGGGGTGAGGGGGGCAGAGGGCATCGGATCATCTCCGCCGCCGGTCCCGGTCTGAGGGCTTTCTGACTCGCGAAAAGCGTAGACCGCCCCGTTTCCGCCGCAGGGCCTGCCAAGTGTGTAGAGGACATTGCCGGCGGGACCCGCCAGATAGGAGGGCTTTGCCGGGCCCTCCATCGTATAGACTGTGGAAAAGGTCCCCTGCCCGAAGTCCGCCTCACACTTGTAGAGGCAGGCATTTCCTTCCGGGGCATTGGTCCCGATATAAAAGGGAAAGACAGAGCTTTTGTATTTTTTCATATATACCTCTTATGTCGAAGCGCCTTGCGCAGAGCCTTCCATCAGATCAACGAAGTCCGAGGCACTGCGGAGCCGGTCGCGAAGGAACTGCATCCGCAGGTATCTCTGAACCGGAGCAGACTGCGAAGGAACTGCATGTGCCGGCATATCTGAGCCGGAGCCGGTCGCGAAAGAATTGAGCTGATAAGTCCGAGGCGCTGGTCTCCCGGTCTGGGGACTGAACAAACTCAGTCGGACAGGTCTCTGTCCGCCTGGATCGTTATCTGAAAATCAGGATATTCGGCCTGGATCTCCTTCCGGATCTGCGCGCAGAGGGCATTGGGATCCGGTGCGGCGAAATCGATGACCGCGTCGAAGCGCAGGGCCTTTTTTTCCAGATCGCAGTAAAAGGCATGGATCTGCAGGATGAATTCGTGGGACATGACGATCTCGGTCACCCGGGACCGGATCGCTTTGGCCTCATCGCTGGTCGTGTTGCGGGAGTAGATGCCGACGGCGGACATGATGACGCCGGTCCGGTCATAGACCTTGCCGGCGATCTCGCGGCTGAACTCATCGATCCTGTCCGCGGTCGTGGTGTCCGGGACCTCTACGTGGACGGAGGCCAGCCAGCGGTCGGGGCCGTAGCTGGTCAGGGCCAGGTCATAGGCCCCCAGGATCTCCTCTGTCTCCAGGACGATGGACCGGACCTCTTTGCTGACCTCGGGCTCGGCCCGTTCGCCCAGGATCTTGCTGATGGTCTCCCG
>DGUF01000091.1 GCA_002394525.1 Lachnospiraceae bacterium UBA4317
GCGTCGTCGATCGGATAGGTCTTTTTGATGACTGGAATGTTCTTTTCCGTATAAAGACGCATCCGCTCTTCGATCTTCTCCGCCAGCTCGGGGGTCGCCCGCATGCCGCCCTTGACACTGCAAAAGCAGGCATTGCCCAGAGAAAACTCGATCTTGACCCGGGCCTCCTTGCCGGTCTCGCCCAGGATCTCCGATACGGCCTTGACCATCATCATCTGGGCTGTCCGCACATAGGCATTAAAGCCCGCGTAGTCGGTCGTTGTGATAAAGGACAGGGCCCCGTCTCTCTCCAGGCGCTTGGACAGCTCGCGCATTTTTCCGTTGAAATAGACAAGAGCAATCGAATAATTGTACTTGGGCTGGTATTCCCTGACGATCGATTCAAAGGTCGTTCCTTTGTCATATTGCCGGATCGCTCCATTGATCATGACTGTCGGCATGCCATTTCCTCCTGTAAAGCACATTTACTGTAATGCACACTGTATTTTCAGATTCTTTATATCAGATGGAAGGGCTCCTGCTCTGGCGCCCTGAGGATCTCCAGATCCGGGAGCTTTCTGTGCAGGTAATCCTCCATGTAGGGAACAAAGATCTTTTCCACTCCGTAGTGACCCGCGTCGATCACGGCGATCCCCTTTTCCAGGGCATCCAGGCCGGCGTGGTGGTTCACATCCCCAGTGATCATCACGTCCGCTCCTGCCGCCGCAGCCAAGTCGATCTCATCCTTGCCCGATCCCGGAAGGACGGCGCAGCTGACGATCGTGTCATCGGCGTTCCCGTAGACACGGACGCTTTCCAGCCGGAAGGTATCTCTGACAAAAGCGGCAAAATCGTCCAGCCGCATGTGCTCCATCAGCCTCCCGGTCCGGCCGATCCCCTCCTTGGAGACCTCGTCCTCGTAGGTGACCTCCAGGACCTCCCGGTCCGTCAGCCGCAGCAGGTCGGCCGCTGCGTCCGCCATCCCCATGACATCAAAATTCGTGTGCATGGCGTAGCAGGAAATATCGTTCCGGATCAGGGTCATGACCCTTTTCCCGATAAAATCCCTGTCGTGGATGGTCTTGAGCCCGGAAAAAAGAAGGGGGTGGTGGGTGAGCAACAGGTCCGCTCCCTGGTCCGTCGCGAAATCGATCACGGGCGTCGTCGCGTCTACTGCCAGGCAGACCATGCTGACCTCCTGGTCATAGCGGCCCGTCTGCAGGCCCGAATTGTCCCAGGAAACGGCAAACTGCGGAGGGCAGAGCTCCTCCAGCTGCATGATGATCTCTTCCAGTTTCATATCATTCCTCCCGGTATACCGCCAGGGCGGCCCGATAAAGCACAAGACTGTGGTCGATCTCCCTGAGTTTCTGCAGATGCTTTTCCCGCAGGGCTCCGGACGGCCTCCGGTCCGCCGCGGTGACCGCCGTTTCCGGTGCCGGATCCTTCCCGGCTTCCGCCGGGGCCGCTGCCTCCGGTCTCAGGTCCTGTCCGGCTTTCGCGAGGACCTCTTCCGGTGCCGGATCCTTCCCGGCTTCCGCCGGGGCCGCTGCCGCAGACAATTCCTGCCCGAGGGATTCCGCCGCCTCGCTGACAGATCCGCGGATCCGCTCCAGGACCGCGATCCTCCTGGTCAGAAACTCCTTCAGCAGAGGGTCTCTGCGGGAGAGCAGGACCGGTCCGAAGAGGTCTTCGGCCTCCCGCCGGATCTGATCGGGGATTTCCGCCGGAAACAGGTCTCCAGACGCAGGATCCTCTCCTGCCCCTCCCGGGTCTTTGGGCCGGCCGGCTGCACTTTCGCCGCCGGAGACCGCCCGGAGGACCGGATAGTATTTTCCATCCTCAAAGATCAGCCGCTCGTCCTCGATCACAAAGCCCAGGCCGCGCAGGACGTCCCTGACCTTGTCCGGGTCCGACTGGGGGCCCAGGACCAGAGCCGGTATGGACCTGGTCTTCTCAGGTTCCCGCAGCAGGATCTCCCGCATCAGGGTCCCTCCCATGCCGGTGATCACGACCGTATCGGCCTCCCCCGCCTCATAGGCGTCCAGGCCGTCCGACAGGCGCAGGTCCACCCTGTCCGCCATGCCGTAGAGATCCAGGTTTCCGGCCGCCTTTCCCAGCGGGCCATCCAGGACATCCATGCCGATCGCCCGGGCAAAGGCCCCGGTCTGCAGGAGGCGGATGGGGATGTGGGCGTGGTCGCAGCCCACGTCGCAGACCGTATTCCCTCTTCCGGCCAGCCCGGCTATGCTCTCCAGTCTCCCGGAGAGCTGAACAGGTGAGGTGTATTTTTCTCTGTTTTCTCTGTTCTTTTTGACCTGACGGGCATTATTTACCTGCCGGGTATTTTTGGCCTCCAGGGCATTTTTTGCCTGCCGGGCATTATCGACCTGCCGGGTATTTTCGACCTGTCGAGTATTTTTTATCTGCCGGGCGCCCCCCTCCGGCGCCGGCGATCCAGATTTGCCTGTCATCAGTCAAGATAGTCCTTGAGCTTGCGGCTCCTGGAGGGATGGCGGAGCTTGCGGAGGGCCTTGGCTTCGATCTGTCTGATACGCTCGCGGGTGACATTGAATTCCTTGCCTACCTCCTCCAGGGTCCTGGCCCGGCCGTCATCGAGGCCGAAGCGCAGGCGCAGGACCTTCTGCTCGCGCTCAGTCAGGGTCCCCAGGACCTCCTGGAGCTGCTCCTTGAGTAGGGTGAAGGCCGCCGCGTCGGCGGGAACAGGGACATTGTCGTCCTGGATGAAGTCGCCCAGGTGGCTGTCCTCCTCCTCACCGATCGGAGTCTCCAGGGAGACAGGCTCCTGGGAGATCTTGATGATCTCACGGACTCTCTCAACCGGAATATCCATCTTTTCCGCGATCTCCTCCGGGGTAGGTTCCCGGCCCAGCTCCTGCAGGAGCTGTCTGCTCACACGGACCAGCTTGTTGATGGTCTCGACCATGTGCACGGGGATGCGGATGGTCCTGGCCTGGTCGGCGATGGCCCTGGTAATGGCCTGGCGGATCCACCAGGTGGCATAGGTGGAGAACTTGAAGCCCTTGCGGTAATCAAATTTTTCGACCGCCTTGATCAGGCCCAGATTTCCCTCCTGGATCAGGTCCAGGAAGAGCATGCCCCTGCCCACATAGCGCTTGGCGATGCTGACGACGAGACGGAGATTGGCCTCGGCCAGCCTCTTTTTGGCGTCCTCATCGCCCTCTTCCATGCGCATGGCCAGGTCGATCTCCTCCTCGGCCGTCAGCAGCGGGACCTTGCCGATCTCCTTGAGATACATGCGCACAGGGTCCTCGATGTTGACGCTGTCGGGGACAGTCAGGTCAATGCTGTCCAGATCAGGCTCTTCTACGCTTTCCTCCTCGATGTCCGCCAGTTCCTGCTCGGGGACTTCCTCTTCCTCCTGCGTGCGGATGATATCGATATCATTCTTTTCCAGGATCTGCATGATCAGGTCATACTGTTCCTCGTCCAGCTTCAGATTATGGAAGGTCTCCGTAATCTCCTGATACTCCAGTACGTTCTTTTTGTTTTTTCCCTTTTCGATCAGATCATCGAGTTTCTTTTTGAATTCCTCTCTGGCCTTGTCATCGGCGAATTGCTGTACGCTCATGTATGCACTTCCTCCGGTCATAAAAATATTTACAGTTTGAATTTAGCAGACCTCATGGTCTGCAGCTGCTTTTTGGCAGCCAGCATGTCCTGCAGGGGGGCGGCGCTTCCTCCGTCCTCTCCGGACATTCTCTCCACGGCAGCCTCCTTGACTGAGATCATCAGTTCGCGCACCGTTCTGGCGGTATCCGCCGGGGAAGGGTCACCGCCCTCTCCCTCAGCGGGAACATGGGTATTGAACATGGCGGCGGCAGCCTCCTGGTCCTCCGGGGTCTCAAAGGAGGATATGACCGCTGCGGCAGCGCCTGCCCGGCCGTCCGGATCTCCAGACCTGTGGTCCATCTGGTCCCACAGGACAGCCGCGGCCCTTCGGAAGATGTCTCCCTCGAAATCCTCCGGGCTGATCCAGGCCTTCACTCCCGAAAAGAGGGCCGGGTTCTCCACCAGGATGGTCATCAGCATCCGCTGCTTGTCCAGAAGAGCGGCCCTGGCCCGTGATACGCGGGCACTTTGTCCAGGCATCCCCGGAAAGTCCCCGCCTGCCCCGCGGCCGGTCTGTCCGCTTTCAGGTCCCTTCCTGATTCCGGTTCTTTGCCCCGTCCTCTGTCCGGCCTCTTGTCCGCCTCCGCGGCGGGGATCCCGACGGTCCGCCGGCTCTCCCGACCCGGTCTGCCCCGCCTGAGGGGCAGCGGTTCCGGTCCTGCCCGGTCTCTGAGTATTTCCGTATCCGGAGCCCTGCCTGCGGTCGGTCCGCAGGCCATTGCCTCCGTAGCCCCGCGGTCCGTCGCGGCGGGCCTGAGTCTCCTCATCCCCGTAGCCGGTCGTCTGCCCGTACTGGGCAACCAGGCGCCGCAGGCTGTCGGTCTTGATAAAATATTTCTCCGCGGCCGCAGTGATGTAGTTTTCTCTTTCAATCTCATCGGAAAAGGCGCAGAGCTTTTTGGCGATCTCCCTGTGAAAGGCTGTCCGGGACGCGGGATCCTCCATCTTATAGGACTGTGACAGGATCCTCAGCTCATAGAAAAAGCTGTTCTCGGCCTTGTCGATCCTGGCCTGAAAGGCCTCCCTGCCCTCTGTCTTGATAAATTCATCCGGGTCCTTGTGGGGCCTGAGGTCGATGACCGCGGATTCCAGCCCTCCCCTGCGCAGGATCCCTATGTTGCGCAGGGCCGCGCGCACGCCTGCCCCGTCGCTGTCATAGGCCAGCAGGACCTTCTTTGTATAGCGACGCAGGAGGGCCGCCTGGCCGGGCGTAAAGGCCGTCCCCAGGGAGGCGACCGCCTCCGGAAAGCCCGCCTGGTGCATGGCGATGACATCCATGTAGCCCTCACAGAGGATCAGATAATCCCTGCGGCTCCTGCGGGCCAGGTTCAGGGCATAGAGGTTTCTGCCCTTGTCAAAGATCTGCGTGTCCGACGAATTGATGTATTTGGGCTTGCCGTCCCCCAGGACCCGGCCGCCGAAACCGATCACCCGGCCCCGGACATCCTGGATGGGGAACATGACCCGGTTCCAGAACCTGTCGTGCAGGCCCTGCTTTTCATTGAAGAGGGCCACATCCGACTCCAGGATCAGGTCGTCGGAAAAGCCCTTCTGCCTCAGATGGGCCGTCAGGTCGCTCCTGGCGCCGTCCGCGAAACCCAGCCCGAAGGCCTGCATGGTCTCAGGCGAAAGATTTCTGTCCCTGAAATACTTCATGCCGCGCTCGCCTCTTCTGGACCGGAGCATTTTGTAATAGTAGACCGCCGTCTCCTTGTTGATGGCCAGCAGGTCCTGCCTGTGCTTCTCCCGCTTTCTGGTCTCCTCGCTCATATTCGGGGCCGGAAGCACGATCTGCGCCCGGTCCGCAAGCTCCTGCAGGGCCTCCTGGAAGCTGCTGTTATTGTATTTCATCAGAAATGTGATGGCGTTCCCGCCCGCCCCGCAGCCAAAGCAGTAGTACATGTTTTTGCCGGGGATCACATTGAAGGAAGGGGTCTTCTCATTGTGAAAGGGGCAGAGCCCCACATAATCCTTTCCCTGTTTTTTCAGATGAACATGGGCGGAGACGACGTCCACGATGTCCGTATTGGCGAGGACCTCGTCCAGCACCTCCTGAGGATAATACATCCGGAACCCCTCCTTCCCCTGCTTGCTGCTGTCCCTGCTGCCGGCTCCTGTGCTCTTGACTGCATTTTTCAGCGGCAGGAACGGACGCGGGCTCAGGACACCGCCGGGCCCTTTCCGCGGTGTCATGGCACCGGCCAGACCCTTTCCGCAGGCTCAGAGCACTGACCATACCCTGGGGACGAAGAGGTCCCCGTACCTGGTGATGGCGAACCGGTCCGACATGGAACTGATATAGTCGCACACAGCCCTGTACCTTGTCTTTTCATCCACGATCATGCCCCGGAAAAGCTCCGGAAGCTCATCCGTGTGGTCGAGGTAATAGCCGTAGAGGACCTCGACCAGCTTCTCGGCCTTTTCCTCCTCCGCTTTGACCACGCGGTCCGTATAGACCCTGCGGAACATAAAGGCCCGCATATCCTTCATGGCCTGGGCCACAGGAGGGGACATGACGATCTGCGGTCTGTTCTGGCTGGTCCGGATCAGGTCGTGGATAAAAGTGTCCAGGCGCTCACCGGTCGTCCTCCCGACCACCTCCGTGATCTCTTTCGGGACATCGGCCTCGGTCAGGACCCCCGCCCGCATGGCGTCGTCCATGTCGTGGTGAAAATAGGCGATCTTGTCGGACAGGCGGACCACCTGACCCTCCAGAGTGGCGGGCGTGCCGCTGGTCTGGTGGTTGAGGATCCCGTCCCGCACCTCCCAGCACAGGTTCAGGCCCCTCCCGTTCCGCTCCAGCCTTTCCACGATGCGGACACTCTGCTTCGTGTGACTGAAACCCAGAGGGCACACCCGGTTGAGAGCCCGCTCCCCGGCATGTCCAAAGGGCGTATGGCCAAGGTCATGCCCCAGGGCGATCGCCTCCACCAGGTCCTCATTCAGGCGCAGGGCCTTGGCAATGGTCCTGGCGTTCTGGGAGACCTCCAGAGTGTGGGTCAGCCGGGTCCTGTAGTGATCCCCCTTGGGAGACAGAAAGACCTGGGTCTTCTCCCTGAGTCTCCTGAAGGATTTACAGTGGAGGATCCTGTCCCGGTCGCGCTGAAAAGCCGGCCGGATGTCACACGGGACCTCCTCCCTCTCCCTGCCCCTGGACTCCATGGACAGGCAGGCCCAGGGCGCAAGAATCTCCTTTTCTCTGATCTCAAGCTCTTCCCTGATCGTCATAAGCACCCTCCTGCAGACTCGCGCCCGGACATCCGGCCGCCCCTGGTTGTCAGCTTTATAACTTTCGGCACTTATAATATTCTGTCCTCAAAAGCCCAATCCTTTTTTGACAGGAAAGAAAAATGTAAACTTTTTTTAAAATAACAAGGCTTTTACAATTCCGCGGCTCTTTCCGGACAGAGGGATGCAGCCCCTGTCATTCATAATATGCGCAAAGAAACATGCCGCAGGATATCTATCAACCTGCGGCATGCTAGGATCGTGGAACGGACGGGGCTCGAACCCGTGACCTCTCGCGTGTGAGGCGAACGCTCATCCCAGCTGAGCTACCGTTCCTTTTCTATTGCTGTGCTCTCTTGCTGCACAGTGCTTTACACATATCTGTGATAGAAAAAAGGGAATCTCGCGATTCCCCTTCTTCGTGCGGAAGATGGGACTTGAACCCACACGCTGTAACCAGCACAAGATCCTTAGTCTTGCTCGTCTGCCAATTCCGACACTTCCGCATGCACTTCCAAAAAGGAAGATGCAGGAGATGGGACTTGAACCCACACTATGTTGCCATAACAGGCACCTGAAGCCTGCGCGTCTGCCATTCCGCCACTCCTGCGCACAAATTAAATTGTAGGTCCGGGACCTTTGAAAAGCTTCCGGATAGTGGAACCGACGGGGATCGAACCCATGACCTCCCGCACGTCAAGCGGACGCTCATCCCAGCTGAGCTACGGTTCCATTCAGTTGGCTTAGTGCTTTTTGTTTGTTTGCTTGCCGCCAACAAATGAGATTATATAAGACCCTCTCCAATAATGCAAGCCTTTTTTTTAATTTTTTTAAAAATTTTTATCCGTATATATTTAACCGATATCACGGATAAATTTACCGCCCCGGAACCCCGCCGCAGGCCTTCTCTTCCTGACTCCCTGCAGTGCTCCTCCCGCCGCAAAACTCCACATATTGATCCCGCCATGTCCCCACGCCGGCCTTCTCTTCCTGACTCCCTGCAGCGCTCCTCCCGTCGCAGGCCTGCACATAGTGACCCCCGGCATGTCCCGCCGCCGGCCTTCGGGGACGATCAACACGGCTTTGACGCGGATCCACCCTTCCGGGCCCGGCAGCGCCCCTGCGGAATCGAGGACTTTATTACAGATCCAGAAGCTCCGTCTTCTTTTTGTCAAACTCCTCCCTGGTGATGATATCCAGGTCCAGGAGCTCCTTGAGCTTCTTCATCTCTTCATAGGGATCCATCACCGGCCGGTCTCTGCCTTCGCCGGTCCCGGCCCCTTCTCTCTTTTCCTGTGCCGGATCTCCTGCCGCCGTCTCCGCAGCATTCCTCATCTCCTGCGCGGTCTCTTCCCGCGTGGTCTCTGCCTGTGCTGCCTCTTCCCGCGCTGTCCCTGCCGCACGGGTCTTCCCTGTCTCCGGGCCGCCCGCGCCCGAAGCGCCCGTCTCCGGCCCTTCTCCGCCCCTCACGGAGCCTGCGGTTTCCGCCGCTCTCTCGCTGCGGCGGGCCTGCAGAACATGAAGGATATGCTGGACCTCCTGGACAGCTGTCCGCAGCCTGTGCAGGTCACCCTTGGCAAAGGGGACAGGGACAGATTTCCCATCGATCGTGAGCTCCATGATCCCGTAGGTCGCAAGCAGAGGCGTCCTCGTGATCCTGATGTCCTCCATGCCCTCGTAGAGATATTCCTTCCCGCTCACAACGATCCTGTCGTCATCAAAGAGCAGGGCCGGCAGATTCATCCGGCTGTCAAACTGATAATACATAGTCCCTCTCTCACTTTTATCTGTATAAAAAAACCATTCTTTGCTATAATCGTAACTGCTCACAGCCCCGCAGGGCCTGCATCACTATCAAAGTATAGCATGCCCCGCCCGCGGATGAAAAGCGGTTCAAAAGCGAAAATCCTTATCGTGAAAATCATTATCGGGAAACTGATCATTATGTGGAAAGTATTGCGCAAAGCGGACCTGGTCCTCTTCTTCTTTTTTATAGCCCTCGCCGCCCTGATCGCGGCCGCGCCGCTCCTGCAGCCCGCCGGCCCTGCCGAAAGTGTCAGGATCACCCGCGGAGGCCGGGAATTCGGCATCTACCCCCTGAATAAGGACGCAGAGATCGAAGTCAGCGGGGACGGACACAGCAACCTGGTGCAGATCCGGGAAGGCAGGGTCAGCATGGCCCATTCCGATTGTAAAAACCAGGTCTGCGTCCATACAGGCGAGATCACGCAGGCCGGTGAGACCATCGTCTGTCTGCCCAACAGAGTGACCGTAGAGATCCTCAACAAGGGGAAAGGAGGTGATCCGGATGACGGGATCGACGCCGTTGTCAAATAAGAGCGGGCAGAAGCCCCCGGCTTCCCCCCAGAGTACAGCCCGGCGCGTGGCCCTGACCGGCCTCCTCGCCGCCCTGGCCCTGATCTTTTCCTATGTAGAGGCCCTCGTGCCCTTCAATGCCGGGATCCCCGGCATCAAGCTGGGGCTGGCCAACCTGGTCCCCCTGATCATCCTCTACCGTCTGGACGCCCGCTACGCGGCCGCCGCCAACCTGATCCGCGTCGCCCTGGCAGGCCTCCTCTTCACCGGCCTCTTCGCCGCCCTCTACTCCCTCTCGGGCTGCATCGTCAGCTTTCTGGCCATGTGGCTCCTGAAAAAAACGAATCTGTTCTCCGTTCTGGGTATCAGCATGGCGGGCGGCGTCTTTCACAACCTGGGCCAGCTCTTCGTCGCCATGGCGGCCGTCTCCGGCCTGCAGCTGATCCATTACATGCCGGTCCTGATCATCTCCGGCATGATCGCCGGCATCATCGTCGGGATCGGGGCCGTGATCCTGCTTGACCGCATACCGGCAAAGCTCTTTTTGTGAGGCGAGTGCAGGGTAAGGGACGGGCCGTCCATGCACACATCCTTTGGTCATTGCTCCTCTTCGCACAGATGCACTAAGATGCGAATCGCTCGCCGGGAGGGCAATGTCCGAACTCGCATTTCGTTTTGAAGGAACGAAATGCTCAAACAAACGTACAACAAATGCCCGGCTGTGAGAGCCGGGCATTTGACCCTCCCGGCTTCGCGATGTCCCATCAAGTGCATCTAAGTGCTCATCGCAAGCATGACCGCCAGGATGTGCACACGCCCGGCCCTGTCTGCGCCACCCCCTGCAAAGAGGAAATATCAGGCGCCGGCCCTTCGAGCCAGGGCACAAGCCCATGCATGACTATACGAGAAAAGACCATATGGCAAATGACCAGGCATGTGTCACAGCAGTACGACACAGTGCCTGGTCATTTTTTATGCCTGGTGTCTGTCCCTCCAGCACACCCGTCCGCTTGTTATACATTCCGGAAAAAGATTCCGGAAAGAAGCTCAACGTATAATGCGTATGATGAAAGGATTTTCGGGGGAGCGGGTAACAGGGCCGAAAGCGGACCCATCCTGGCGGACATGATGTGATGAGCGCTGGAGGTACTTGGCGAAGCGGCTGCGGGAGGGAGGGTCAATTTCCCGGCTCTCACAGCCGGGAAATTGTTGTCCGCATGTTTGAGCAGACCGTGTCTTCAACACGGGATGCGAGTTCGGACATTGCCCGCCCGGAGCAGACGCGAGCCTTAGTACCTCCGTGCGAAGAGCTCTCATGTCCAAAGGATGGGTCCGCTGAGGCCCGTCCCTCCCCCGCAAATTTTTACATATGGCGAAAAGCCACCCGCGCCGCCTTTTCAGGCGGTGCGGGTGGCTTTTAAATTCTGCATTTTCTAAAGCTATACGGCTCTACAGAAACACAGGACCGCGATCAAGCGATCAGGCCTTTGCTTCTGCTGCAGCTGCAGCCTTCTTGGCCTCAGCGGCCGCAAGAGCTGCCTGTTTCTTTTTCTCAGCTTCCTTGGCTTCCATAGCCTTGACACTGGCTTTGATCTTCTCAAGCTGCTGAGCGCTGTGGAGCAGGTCCTGGATCGCGCCGGTAGGGCACTTCACGACGCACATGCCGCACTTCTTGCACTTCTCGGGATCGACGGAGGCGAGGTTGTTTTCGACGTGGATGGCGTCGAACTTACAGGTCCTCTCGCACATGCCGCAGCCGATGCAGGCTGCATCGCAGGCCTTGCGGGCGTCGGCACCCTTCTGGGTGTTGTGGCAGCGGACGTTGATCTTGGCCTTGGCCTCGGGAACGATCTTGATCAGCTTGTTGGGGCAGGCCCTGACGCAGGCGCCGCAGCTGGTGCACTTGTCGCGGTTTACGACAGCGACGCCGTCACGGACGTGGATCGCGTCAAATTCGCAGGCCGCTTCGCAGTCGCCCAGTCCCAGACATCCATTGGGGCAGGCCTTGGAGCCGCCGAAGAGCTGCTTGGCAGCCTTACAGGTCGGGATGTCCGAATACTCATACAGTTTCTTTGCATTATTGGTCGTGCCGTTGCACATGACAAAGGCAACTTCCTTCTCCATGCCGTCAGCGCTCTTGCCGAGGATGCCGGCGAGCTTTTCCGCGCAGGCAGGTCCGCCGACCGCGCACTTGGTGCAGGGAACGCCGTCGGGATCATCCGTCAGGGCGT
The DNA here is from genome assembly GCA_002394525.1 of Lachnospiraceae bacterium UBA4317. The sequence continues at coordinate 11,409 of DGUF01000091.1, forward strand.
GGGCATAGTCATCGCAGCCCGCATAGCCGCAGCCGCCGCAGTTGGCGCCGGGGAGCTCTGCACGCAGGGCGAGGAATCTCTCATCCTCCTGTACATAAAAGACCCTGGAGGCATACGCAAGGATGATGGAAGCGATCAGGCCGACTACAACGACCAGTACGACCGGGATAATGATCTGACTCATTACTTACCCTCCTTCCTTACGAGAACATTCCGCCGAATCCCATGAAGCTCAGGGACATGATGGCCGCAGTGATCAGAATGATCGGGACGCCCTGGAAGGACTTGGGGATACGGCTCTGGTCCACGAGCTTGGAACGGACGCCTGCCATGATGATCATCGCGAAGAGGAAGCCGAGGCCTGCGCCGAACGCATTGAAGAGGGACTGGGGATAGTTGTAACCGCTGTCGATGTTGCTGATGCAGACACCGAGGACGGCGCAGTTGGTAGTGATCAGAGGAAGGTAGATACCCAGAGACTTATACAGACCGACCATGTTTTTCTTCATGAACATCTCGATCAGCTGCACGAGTGCGGCGATGACGAGGATGAAGACAACGGTCTGCAGATAGCCGATGCCTCTGCTGTCCAGCAGCTGCTGGATGGGCCATGTGACGGCAGTCGCCAGAACCATGACGAAGGTAACGGCAATGCCCATGCCCGTGGCGCTGTCCATGTCCTTGGAAACGCCCAGGAAGGGGCAGATGCCCAGGAACTGCGCCAGGGGGTAGTTGTTGACGAGGACCATGCTGATAATGATGATTACATATTTAGCCATGGATTAAGCCACCTCCCCTTTTACGCAGGTACCGCCGTCGCCGCACTCGTCTGCGCTTGCGCAGCCGTCGCAGCCGAAGCCGTCCTTGATCTTGCTCTTGTCAGTCGTGATGTAATGGACAAAGGCCATGACGATCGCGTAGACAAAGAAACCGCCGGGAACGAGGGTCATGATGCTCATGCCGGGCATGATCCTGGAGAGGACCGGGATGCCGCACCATGTGCCGGAGCCCAGGAGCTCGCGGATGGAGCCCATGACGACCAGGGTCAGGGTGAAGCCCAGGCCCATGCCGATGCCGTCGAGAGCGGAATCGATGATTCCGTTCTTGTTCGCGAACATCTCGGCGCGGCCGAGAATGATGCAGTTAACGACGATCAGGGGCAGGTAGAGGCCCAGGGACTTGTCCAGGGCCGGGGCGAAAGCCTTGACGACCAGCTGGACGATCGTGACGAAGCCTGCGATGACCGTGATGTAGCAGGGGATACGCACGCTGTCGGGAATGATCTTTCTCAGAAGAGAAATAACGATATTGGAGCAGACCAGAACCGCCATGGCGGACAGGCCCATGCCGAAGCCATTGGTGACGGATGTGGACGTCGCCAGTGTCGGGCAGGTACCGATGACAAGCACCAGCACCGGGTTCTCTTTGATCAGGCCGTTGGCCAGGATCGCAAGTTTATTCTTTTTTTCCATTACTGTGCACCTCCCATCGCTGCAAATTGACTCAGAGCTGCAGCCACACCGGAGTGGATCGCCTGTCCGGAAACAGACGCGCCGGAGATGAACTCAAAGGTGCCGCCGGATGCAAGCTGGGCAGCTTCCTTCTTGATATTGCCGGCACTGGTCAGGGCGGTCAGGCCGCTGTACTGAGCGAGATAAGCGGGATCCTGGTCCTTGGTACCGACACCGGGAGTATCCGCGTGCTCGGTCACCGTGACACCGGTGATGGAGCCTTCGCCGTCAAGACCGACCATCATGGTCAGAGCGCCGCCGAAGGACTTGGTCTCGACTGTCATGACATAGCCGGCGCCGTTTGTTGCGGAATAGACCTCCTGGACCACAGCCTTTCCATCTTCGGAAGTCTGGAACTCCACGCCCTCTTCCAGCTGGAAATCATCTGCTTCGGTCAGGAGCTGTTTTCTGGCCGCGTCAGCAGCTGCCTTTGTATTTCTCTGAATGATCGGATCAGCGACCTTGAACGTGAAGGCCAGAGCGAGTGATACCACAAGGCAGATGATGCTGAGCACCGCGACGGGTGCTGCGAAGCTTTCTTTAGACTTATTCATTTCACACCCTCCTTATGCTTTTTTCTCTGCCGCTTTGGCTGCTTCCTTTTTGCGCTTGCTGATCCCGTAGAAACGATCCTGAGCGATGTTGTCCAGCAGCGGAGTCATGATGTTCATGAACAGGATCGCGAAGGAGACACCTTCAGGGTAGGAGCAGAACAGGCGGATGATCATGGTGACCAGTCCGCAGCCGATACCGAACATGACCTTGCCCATCGTCATGATCGGGGAAGTGACATAGTCGGTCGCGCAGAAGACAGCGCCGAACATCACGCCGCCGGCACAGACATGGAAGCATGCCATGTACAGGGGAGACAGTCCGCCGGGTGCGCTGCCGCTGATGGCGTAGTACAGGAAGGCAAAGATGAAGACTGTGCCGACAAAGCAGACCGGGATGATCGGGGAGATGATATTCTTCGCGATGAGGAAGATCGCGCCGATCAGGATCGCGATGACACAGGTCTCACCCATGGCGCCGCCGATGTTGCCAAGGAACATGTCCTTGAGGGCGGGAGCGCCTTCAAGGCTTCCGTCAGCCAGATAGCCCAGAGGGGTAGCGCCGGTGACGGCGTCAACGCCGGCCTTCTGGAAGTTGGTCAGAGGCCAGGTGGACATGTAGGAGGTGAAGGACAGGAACAGGGTGATACGGCCGACGATCGCCGGGTTCGCGAAGTTCCTTCCCATGCCGCCGAAGAGCTGCTTGACGACCACGATGGCGACAAAGCTGCCGATGATGCAGATCAGGATCGGCATGAAGATGGGATACTCGATGTCGCTGAGGTGGGTCAGGTTCGCGGGCAGGTTCAGGGCCAGGATCATGCCTGTGACCAGGGCGGATCCGTCGCGAACGGTGTTGGGCTTGTTCAGCAGCTTTTCATATCCCCACTCAAAGAACGCGCTCGAAAGCATGCAGACCGCGATCATCACAAGGGCGGGGATCCCGAAGTAGACGATACTCATGATGGCCGCAGGGCAGAGGGCACCTACGACAAAGAGCATGGTCTTTCTTGTATCCAGGCTCGTCACCAGATGCGGCGAGGAGGATACGGTCAGATTATCATAATAATTCGTATTACTTGCCATTGGTGCTCGCCTCCCTTACCATTGCCTTGCCCAGCTTGTTCATAAAGGCCAGCGGACGGTGCGCGGGGCAGACGAATGAGCAGCTGCCGCACTCCATGCACTGCATGACCTTCAGGTCATTGAGACGCTCTACGTCGCCGGCTTCATAGGCATCCGCGAAGCCGGTGGGCAGCAGGCCGAACGGACATGCCTGATGGCATCTGCCGCAGTTGATGCAGGCTGTCTCCTCGGGAATCCAGGCCTGTTCCCTGGAAAACGCGAGGATCGCATTGTTGTTCTTGACGATCGGCATCCTGTCGGAGAAGACCGCGCGTCCCATCATGGGGCCGCCCATCAGGATCTTCTTGGGGGGCTTGCGGTAGCCGCCGCAGAACTCGATGACGTCACGGATTTCTGTTCCGATCGGAGCAACGATGTTCTTGGGCTCGGCAACAGCGTCGCCGTCAACGGTCATGCGCTTTTTGATAAGCGGAATGCCGTCCTTCAGATACTGGCCAAGGAATGCGATGGATGTGACGTTGGAAACGATGCAGCCCAGATCTGCGGGAAGCACACCGGCATCGCAGGTCTTGCCGGTCACTTCGTAGATCAGGACACGCTCAGCGCCCTTGGGGTAGCTGGCCTTGAGAGGGAATGTCTCCATCTGGTTCTCGATCCCCTGCTCCGCGAACATCATGTTGAAGTTGTCGATTGCATCCTGTTTGTTGTCCTCGATACCGATGTAGCACTTCTCGATCTCGAGATACTTCATGACGGCGAGAGCGCCGTCGATCACGTTCTGGGCATCCTCCAGCATGGTCCTGTGGTCGGACGTGATAAAAGGCTCACACTCCGCGCCGTTGATGATCAGGACCTTGACGCCATCCATATCCCTGGGATTGAATTTCAGCCAGGTCGGGAATGACGCGCCGCCCAGACCTACCAGACCGCTCTGCTTGACCGCCTCGACAAACTCCTTGTGATTAGTGACCACCGGAGGCTTGATCTCCGGATCCATGGTCTGCTGTCCGTCCGCTTCGATGACGACCAGTGTATCCATGCCGCCCATGGCATTCCTCTGCTGTTCGATCCCGGTCACCTTGCCGGAAACGCTGGAATGTACCGGTACGTGCAGGAATGCATCCGTATCACCGATCTTCTGGCCAACGAGGACCATGTCACCCTTTTTGACAAGGGGCTGACAGGGCGCACCAATGTTTTGCGACATGGAGATCCTGACGGAAGCAGGAACCGGCATGACCTCTGTCGCACAACCGGCCGTGTGTTTGTGGTGGCCGGCGTTAATGCTGTTCAAATGCCTTGATTTGAAAAACATATGTTAGCTCCTCCCTTTCCTCAAATGTAACCTATGAACACTGCCCCGGCACCCACACCCCCACAGTGGAGCCTCCGGGCAGATCGTTCCTGTCTCTGATCCGGAAGTCCGACGGGCCGGCAGGAGCGCGGCCGCCATGAAGCAGACCAGTCCGGATAAAGCACAACACTCTATATTATAATCTATATTTTGTTTTCCTGCTTGTGGGAAATCACCAGATGTGCACAAAAATTGTTTCTTTTCGCATACAGCATAATCAAAAAAAATCAGAAAAATCCATCGCCGGCCAAAGACGCGCACCTTCCGATCCGTTTGGACAGAGGTACCCGCTGATCAGGCCGGCCCGGTTCTGATCCGGCATCAATCCAGCAGGTCATCCAGATACTCGAACCGGCGGCGGATCCACTCTTCCATCCGGGTGACGGCTTCGTCACAGGACCGGTCCTGGGGCCACATGGCCATCTCCCTGGAGACCGCGCCGGTCTCCTCGAGCAGGGCCAGGTTTTCGCGGGCCATGCCGCAGACCAGGTCCGCGTCGATCCCCTTCTTCCTCCACCGCTTCCAGATCTCTGAAAGGACCTCCTTCATGCCGGGGTCCGCCTGCAGAAAGGCCTCAAAGTCAAAGGTGCTGTCCTCTTCAGGGGTATAGTCCCCCGCCGTTTCGGGGTCAAAGACCGTATAGCCCTTTTCGGGCGCGTAGACAAAGACATCGCCGAAGACATAGTTGAGATCCCAGATCGTCCTGTAGAGGTCATAGCCCCCGCTCTTTTTCCTGGCGATCACGAAGCTGTTTTTCCAGGTATTGTCCATGGCGTGGGTCAGGGCGCAGTAGAGGCTGAAGCTGGCGATATTGTCCGGCTCCGTCTTCAGCCCGGCCTCCTCCAGAAGGTCCGGATCCGGGTCATGGAAGCAGAAGCGGTGAAAGGCCTGCATGGGCTTCCAGGTAGCCGTCCGGTCCCAGGCATTGGGCCAGCGGATCTCGACGCAGGGAAAGCCCCCGTCATTATAGATTTCCGTCTCCCCCTTATCCTCCTTTTCTTCGTAGAGGTCATAGTAGGGATACTCCCTGTCCCAGCGGTCAATCTTGTAGAGGAGATCGCCCTCCTCCAGGGCCAGCTGCTTTCTGTCGACCGGTTCCATCAGGCCATAGAGGCCCATATAGGTGTCATCGAGAAAGAGCTCGATGTAGCGCATGCGGGAGGAGGCCTGGGGCGTCTGTGCCAGGGCCTGGGTCCTGTCCCAGAGACTGTAGGCCGTCATCTCCCTGACCCTGGTCTCGTCCGTGTAGAGGGGATTGAGGATCCAGTCGTCGTCCTCGCGCAGGTCCAGGAGGCCGGCCTTGAGATTCTGCCCTCTCCTGTCCCGCAGGGTGATCTTGTAGGGCTTTTTAAAAAGGGTCGCCGAGATATTCCCCCTCACATGAAAGAGGCAGTTCAGATCCGCGGCCGCCTTTTGTCCCTCCGCCCCGTAAGGAGTCACAAGGGTCAGTCTCCCCTCATGGTTTTCCTTGCGGACGATTTCCGCCCGGTCTGTCTTGTGCAGGCACAGGGCCGGCAGGCCGGTCAGCACGACGGAGAATTCCACTGCGGATTCATCATTTTCAAGCAGGGCCCGGAAGGCGTGACCCTCCCTGACCGCGCCGGCCATGTCCTCCATCTTCCGGTCGCGGCAGAACCAGAGCCGGGTGTCTTCGGCCGCGGGGACGAGGCCGGCCAGGACCCGGTCCCACTCCGCGTCCGTATCGGGACTGCAGGGAATATAGATGGTCGAGGAGGAGAGGTCGCAAGCCGCCTCCCCGCCCTGCCAGAGGACTCCCCCGGGGTTGAAATCAGCCTGGTCTCTCCCCTTCTTTTTTAAGTCAAAGACCTCTTCCTCCAGGATATGATCCCGGGTCTTTTCCGCGGATCCGCCGGCCGCTGTGGGGCGGATCCCCCTGTCGGGGGCGGCCGCAAGGGCGGCGATCCCGGCAGCGGCCATCAGAAGGACGGCCAGTATCAAAATCTTTTTCATCTTTCAGGCATTTCCGGCAGACACCCCTGTGCCTGCCCTCCTTTTTGCATGTTCCTTCGGAAACCTTGTCCGGTCCGGGACCCATTGAACCCATCCCCGGGCTCCGGGCTCCGGAAGCAGTCTTCCGCACCGGATCCCTGCCGCGCCCGCGCAGTACGCCCGCACGGGGAGCCGGCAAAGAAACAGCGCCTGTCCCCGCCGGACAGACGCTGTCACACATAGCATTACAGATAGACCGTTCCCAGAACAGGCTTGCCGGAGGCAAGGGCCATCTCGATCACTTCCGCCGCGTCACGGAAGGAGGACTCTCCGACCTCCTCGACGATGATACAGGCGTCCGCCTGCTGCAGACGGCGGATGGCAGCCGCGTTTTTGTCCAGATCCGAAGCGGCTTCGTAGGACACGGGGCTGTTTTCCTTCTCCGCGTGTTTGTTGAGGGTATTGACAAAGGAGATCAGCCTGGCATGTCCGGGCGTGCCGGTCAGAATGACCTTCGTCATGCCGTTGGCCGCGGCCAGGTTCTCCACTCTGGCAGCCAGCACATCATAGGCGGCGGAGGTGGTCATATCGGGCGCGTCGCTGACCAGCCGGTCCACAAAGCGGTCGACAAAGAAGCGCTTTTTCCTGTCCCTGTTTCCGGCAGGGAAGGTGATCAGGTTTCTGATGCCGTAGGATACATTGAGCTCATCATCGGAGAGGATCTGCCCCTTCATCAGGATGCGGATGGCAAAAAAGAGGACCATGAGGAAAATGCCGCCGGCAAAGCCGACCACGCCGTACTTGATCCCGTGCTTGATGATGTCCTTGATGCTGGCCCCGGTCGCCTCACTGGGCTTGATGAGTTCCTTGAGGCTGGTCTGGGAGGTCTGCAGGTTCTTCTGCAGGGTCGCGATGGAGTTCTGAAGCTCGGTCTGCTGCTGCAAAAGGTCCGTATCTACGGCGACCTCCTCGCTCCGGTTCACAAGGCCGACCTCATAGCGGCCCAGCGTTCCCCGGAAGGAGTCCTTGTTCTTTTCGATCTCCTCCAGAATATGGTCGATGATCTTTTTGGACATTTCCAGATCCATGCTGCGGGCCTGGACCTTAAAGACATTGCTGAAACGGTATTCGTCAGAGGTCACGACGACCAGCTCGCGGATGCTCTGCTCCGGCACCCCGTACTCCTTGGCGATCTTGTCGTAGGGGATCCCGCTCTCGATATAGTCGGTGTAGGCCTGGACGACATTGCTGGCGTTGACAATGGAGGCATTGCCGGCCCCGCTGTCCGCGTTATCGGTGCTCTCAGAGCCGGGCACGCGCCCGATCAGGGTGGCGGTCGCGACACATTCATTGTGGGGATCGACCTGCATCAGAAGAGATTCATTGAAATACTTCTGCTTGGC
>DGUF01000166.1 GCA_002394525.1 Lachnospiraceae bacterium UBA4317
TAACTTGAAGAATGCCGTATTCATACAGCTTATGACGTTTCGCAAACACCTGAAAAAGGATTACACACTTACCGTACCGGGAGGATATCAAAATGCAGTTTCTATGGATGATCCTGACAGGACTGATCTTCAGTTCCTGCGGCTTTTACATGTACATCTACTTCTTTTCGATCGGATACGGCTTTTCCATCGCGGCCTGCGGCGCGGTCATGGCCCTTCTCTTCCGCTCGTCGCTGACGGCCGGGACGGCCCTGCAGTGCCTGCTCCTCATCATCTACGGGATCCGTCTGGGCGGCTACCTGCTGGTCCGGGAAATGAAAAGCGCCGCCTACAGAAAGGTCCTCAGCCCGGAAATGACCCGCAGCAGAAAGATGGGAATGGGGCCCAAAATTGCCATCTGGATCAGCTGCGCCCTGCTCTACGCCCTGGAGGTATCCCCGATCTTCTTCCGTCTGCAGAACGGCGGCGGCACCGATCCTTTCGTCATCGCCGGTGTCGTGCTCATGGTCTGCGGAATCTGCCTGGAGGCTGCCGCCGACATGCAGAAAACCGCCGCCAAGAAAAAGGATCCCCGCCGCTTTGTGGACACCGGCCTCTACAGGCTCGTCCGCTGCCCCAATTACCTGGGCGAGCTCATCCTCTGGGCGGGCGTCCTGGTCTCAGGGATCAGCAGCCTGCACGGGCCCCTGCAGTGGGGCGCGGCGATCGCGGGCTTTCTCCTGATCACCTTCGTCATGTTCAGCGGCGCCCGCCGGCTGGAGATCCGCCAGGACCGCAATTACGGCGACGATCCGGCCTATCAGGAATATAAAAAGACCGTGCCGATCCTCCTGCCCTTTGTCCCGCTCTACAGCGTGAAAAAATACACCTTCCTGGCAGCTTAAGTGAGCAGAATAAGCCGGGGGACGCATGTCCAAATACGGAGAGCCAGCCTCATCTCCGAGGCCGGCTCTCCGTTTCATTAACAGTATTTTTTCATGTGCATCTGCATCGCCGGGACTAAGACCTCAAGACCCGGCGTGAGCCGGGGGACCTGCCAGGTGACTCCCGCATCTCCGCCCCGCTCCACCGCAGTGTCTGAAGCCGTCCCGAAAAAGCCCGTAAAAGCTTACGCGGCCGGGATAACCAGCTCCTGGCCCGGGTAGATCAGGCGGGGATCGCTGACCTTGTCTTTGTTGGCTTCATAGATTTGTTTCCATCTGGCGCCGTCGCCATAGGTCTCCTCGGCGATCTTCCAGAGGCTGTCGCCGGAACGAACCTTGTAGGTTCCGGCCTCCCCTGCCGCGCTCTTTTCGATGGACTCCTGACCTGCAGCCTCTTCAGCAGCTGCCTCATCAGACGTTTTTTCAGCCTGAGGCTCCTGGCCGGCAGTTTCTTCGCTGACTTCCTCCTGCAATTCCATGACCTGTTCTTCGATGCCGTATTCATCGTAATACATATCGTAAAGGCCGAGGCAGGCGTCCATGCCCGGATTTGCGGCGAGAGCCTTTTCCATAACGGTCTGCCAGGAACCGTATTTCTCATACAGGAAATCCGCCGAGGGGCCCATTTCATCTCCATAGGTTTCCAGATTGCTCTGTCTGGCCTTTTTAAGGTCTTCCTCGTCATCTTTATAGGCTTCCAGGCGGAGCTCGTTTCTCCTCCGGCTGACCGCGCGGGCGATCTCCTCCACATTTTTGCCCTGGCCAAGCATGTCCTCGATCATCCTGTACAGTTCGGCCAGGGATTCATGGTAGGCGATCCTCTCCTCTTTCGCCTTCCCGACCATATCCTTGTCCGACCAGTCCGCATCCACAAAAGCCTTCAGCCTGGTGGAGTCAGGGCTTGGCGAGTAGCCGTATACCGCCCCGGGGTCGACGATAATATCCTTCGCGGCCCTCGGATTTTCCATGGGGTCGTGCTCATAGTGAAAGGACTCCGCCCGGTCCGCGGCAGCTTCTGCTTCGTCAGATGCAGCGGCAGCTGCCGCTGAAGCAGTTCCCGCAGCCTGTGCGGTTTCTGCCATCCCGGCTGCCGCTGTCTGCGTTTCCACAGCTCCAGAGTTTTCCGCCGCCCGGGCCGGAATTTTTAAAGGAGCCGCCGGCAGCAGGAGGACAGCTGCCATGAAACACGCCAGTAAACCCGCATATTTTTTCATATTTCCTCTCCAATCTATTTTTTCTTAATAAAAACCACACTGATTCCGGCCTGTGCTGTGGTCTGATTGCCGAAGGATTCGAAAAACCAGGCAAACACGGAATGATCATCACAGTCATTATACCATGATGGAAAGGTTAAAAAAAAGTTTCGCAAAGACAATTATGGCAGGACCGGTTTTCCTGCGCCCGCCTTGCAAGGTCTTTTTCCATCTGTATAATGATAATAGTGGATGCAGACCGGTTTCTCCCATGATGAAGGAGAAATATGTCAATGGACAATACCCGGCTGTTTCCAATTCTTATGAAGGAGAAAGCAAATGGTATACCGATTGAAAGTAAATGTCACGTCGGGCGCCTTATGGAAGGGTCAGAAGGTGGAGCGGGTCATGGAGGTTCCGGGTACCTGCACGCTCAGGGACCTGTGTCTCGCGATCCTGGACGCGATCGATTTTGATTTTGACCACCTGTTTGAGTTTACAATCCGGGGCCGCACTTACGAGGGGGAGCCTTATGAAGACGGAGAGACTTCCAACGGAAGGAATGCCAGGACCAGGCTGTCTTCCCTGAAGCTGAAAAAGGGTGAGTTTTTCGAGCTCTGGTATGATTTCGGCGATGACTGGATGTTTTCCATCGAGGTCGAGGAGGCCCGCCGGGAGACCGGCAGCGGAATCAGGGTTCTGTCCGCCGTGGGAAATGTGGAACAGTATCCCGATTTCGATGATGAATGGGACGACGAGGACGGCGGGGATCTCTATGATGAGGACAGCCCGGTTCTGGGTTTTGACGAAGACGATATGACCACTCTCGAAGACGATTTCGATTACACCGCACCGGACGACCTGTTCGAGACCGCCTTCCGCTATAAAAAGACAAAGTTCTGGAAAAAGATCTCGGGCGAGGAACCCTTCTGGATCCGGTTCACAGACGGCAGCGAGGGCCTCGTGAGTGTTATGGGCCAGGTAGGAGAGCACTGCGCGGCGGCCGTCTACATGGCGGGGGACCCCCTTTACACCTACTACGCTGTCTCCACCCAGGAGCCCAACCCCGTCTGGTACCTGGAAAGAGAGCGGGTGCTCAGCCAGGACTGCGTACAGATGGTCTTTGACAACCAGGAATATCTGTTTGACGCGGAGATCGACGCAGCCCGGAGCTACGCGCAGCGGCACGGGATCCGTTTTTCCGGAAAAAATGCCTTCCCCCACTTTGTCCGCTTCTCGCCCTCCAAAAATCCCTGGCATCCGGAAACAGAGACAGAGGAACAGCATCTGAAAGAGGCTGCGGAGGCCTGTATAGCAATCTCTGAGATCATAGGAAAGAAAAAGCCGCGGGAATTCGGTTTCCAGAGGATGACCCCCTTCCTGCGCGAGATTCCGCTCATGGTCTGCGAGGGCGGCAAATGGAAGTTCTCCGGCATGAAGACCCTGCCCCGATTCAAGGAACCGGAGACACCGCAGCCAATGCCCGACGCAAAGAAAATGGCAAAGGTCAAAAAATACCGGACGGACGGAACCCTGGAGACCAGACTCGTCATGGTTCCCGCCACGATCCGGGGAGAAAACGGACAAGCCCCTTATTATCCCTATCTTCTGATGGCCCTGCACCGGGAAAAGGAAATCCTCCTTTTCCCCGAAACTGTCAAAAGCCTCGACGAGGAAGCCGGCCGGATCGTGGATATCCTGCTCGATCAGCTGATCGAGGCCAAATGGAAACCTGCCAGAATCCTGGCAGAGGACAAGCGGACCTTTACCCTCCTGACCCCCCTGGCGGAAGGCATTGGCGCAAAGCTGACCAAAGTGCCGGCTTTGGACATGCTCGATGAGTTTCTGGATGATTTAATGCGGTCCACCGCCCGGCGCACTGGAGAATGGGCAGGAGATATGGATGACTACGACCCGGAATACGATGAGGACTTTGACGACGAGGCAGAGGAGTCAGAGTCCGCCTTTGAGGATATACTGGCCCTTTTCCACACCCTCGTCGATATGCCGGACTATGTCATAAAGAGCATGCCCCGCGAGATGAAAAACCAGCTCCGGGACCTCCTGGACCAGGGGATCGTCCCGCCTGACCTCGCCGCAAAAGTGCGCAAAAAACTGAAACTGAAATAATGCCAGACGTGACAAAGGGGACGGCATCAGCAAAAACGTGCCGGAAAGGACCGTCCCCTTTGGCACACGAATCTCAGAGGCAGGCGATCAGTCTGTCCACATCCTCATCCTGCGTCGCCCAGCTGGTGGCGATCCGCATGATCGTGTGATCCGGGTCTGGCTTTTCCCAGAAGCTCATCTGCACTTTGGCGTTCAATTCCTTCTCCTGGTCCCGGTCCAGGACGACAAAGATCTGGTTGGTCGGGGAGGGGAAGGCAAGTCTGTAGCCCTTGCGGACCAGGGCTTCACGAATCCTGGCCGCGGCTTTGATGGCAGTCCTGCCGCCCCGCAGATACAGATTATCCGTAAAAAGTGTATCAAACTGGAGTCCTGCGATCCGTCCCTTGGCCAGCAGGGCGCCATGCTGTTTGATGACTGTAAAAAAGTGCGGGATAAAGTCATGCTTTGGTATGACCGCGGCCTCTCCGAACAGGGCGCCGCACTTTGTTCCGCCGATATAGAAGGCGTCGCAGAGCGCAGCCAGGTCCGGGAGCTGGACGTCATTTTCAGGGCAGGCAAGGGCGTAGGCCAGCCTGGCTCCGTCCACATAGAGGGGAATGTGATATTCCCTGCAGACGCCGCTGATCTGCCTGAGTTCCCCCAGGGAGTAGAGGGTTCCGCACTCGGTCGGCTGCGACAGATAGACCATGCCGGGTTCCACCATATGGTCGCGGTTCAGGTCGTTGCGGAAGGCTTCCACAAACTCCCTGATCCGGCCGGCGCTGATCCTGCCGTCCTGCTGGGGCAGGGCCAGGACCTTGTGGCCCCCGTATTCGATCGCCCCGGCCTCATGGGTGCTGATATGTCCGCTCTCAGGAGCGATCACCCCCTGCCAGGGACGCAGGACGGCATCGATGATCGTGGCGTTGACCTGGGTTCCGCCTGTGAAAAAGAATATATCCGCTTCCGGCGCATGGCACGCTGCCCGGATCCTGGCCCGGGCCGATTCGGAAAATTCATCCAGCCCGTAGCCGGCGGACTTTACAAGATTGGTCTCCATCAACCGCTGCAGGATCGCCGGATGCGCGCCTTCCATGTAGTCAGAAGCAAATGACAGACTGACATCTTCATTCATCTCTTGATTCCTATGCCTTTCTTTTTCCATGCTTTCGGGCATTACTTTTATGCAGAATGAATCGGGGGACTGAGTGAGTCCCCTGACTCATCCGCCCCCCGGCTCCCTGCGGCTCACATCCCGACTCACCTGCGCTTCAATACTATCAACTGCTTATTTCACAAAAACCAGATCCAGGGAGAGCATTCTGCCGTTCCCGTCCAGTTCCGCGGGAATATAGCCGATATACTGATAGCCCTTTTTGATCTGCTGATCGATCACGTTCTTATAATCGGAAAGAGCAACGTCCTGTGAGCCATAAGCTTTTTTCTCATAGCGGACCGTGATGTACTGATAGTCCTTCTGAGCGGCTTTTTTCGCCGCCTCAGCTTTCTTCTTTTCCCCGGCCGCCTTTTTCGCCGCCTCGGCTTTCTTCTTTTCCTCGGCTGCCTTCTTCGCCGCCTCGGCTTTTTTCTTTTCCTCGGCCGCTTTTTTCGCCGCCTCGGCTTTCTTCTTTT
>DGUF01000215.1 GCA_002394525.1 Lachnospiraceae bacterium UBA4317
TCATCAACAGGCTTTATCAGCAGGCTGTGAAAACGGATCAGGACGCGGAGGAGGGAATCTCTCTATGAAGGAGCGGACAGGAACCAGACAGTTGCGGATCTTCGTCTCCTCGACCTTTCAGGATATGGTGGAGGAGAGAAATGTCCTGGTCGAAAAGGTTTTTCCCATGGTCGCCGCCTACTGCCACAAAAAGCAGGTGGAGTTCACGGGAGTGGACCTGCGCTGGGGCATCACGGAGGAGGAGTCGGAGCGGGGGGAGACGGTCGACGTGTGTATGAGTGAGATCGACCGGAGCCGGCCCCTCTTCATGGGGATGATCGGGGAGCGTTACGGCTGGATCCCCGAGGGAGATCCGATTTCCGTGACCGAGCAGGAGATCCTGTACGGGGCCCTGGAGGCCCCGGATGACACCGAGGCTTTTTTTTACCTGCGGGACGCGGACCTGACCAGACAACTCTGCGGACCCTTCGAGCCGGACGCCCGGCTGGAGGATCTCCGGGCAAGGATCCGGGCCGGCCGGTATCCCGTTCTGGACGGCTACCGCGACCTGGACAGCTTCGGTCAGCGGGTCTATGAGGACCTGCTTGGCGCGGTGGACCGGCTTGTTGAAAAGACAGAAGAGCCGGATCCGGTGCAGGAAGTGCGAAGGGACCAGTTTTTCCTGGCGGACCGCTGCGCCGGAGCTTTCGTAAACCGGCCGGCGGAGGAAGAAAAACTGCGGGCCCTGGCAGATCAGGACGGGCTGACGATCCTGACGGGGGAGACCGGCACCGGGAAGACGGCTATGCTGGCCAGATGGGCGCTGGAAAAAGAGGCTTCCGGAGAGGGTTACACCTTCCTGTTCTTCGCCGGCAATACGGCAGACCGCGGCTGGGAGCAGCTGGCCCGCCAGCTTGTGGCGGAACTCTGCGCCCGCTTCAGGCTGGACCTGGAGGTCCCGGATGACAGGGAGGGCCTGCGGCGGGCGGTCTGCCAGGCCCTGGGCATGGCGGCCAGGGAGGACAGGATCCGTCTTGCCTTGGACCAGCTGGACACGCTGGCCCTGGATGACGAATATGGACTCTCCTGGCTGCCGGAGTATCTGCCGGAGGGGGTCAGCGTCGTCGCCGCGCTCAGAGAGGGCGAGGCACTCACCCGTCTCCGCAGGCGTTCCCACCGGGAGATGCAGCTGACGAAGCTGACCCCGGACGAGACCGTCCGGGTGGCGGAGAGCTTTCTGGCCAGGTATTCAAAGAGGCTGTCCCGCGGACAGCTGGCCATGCTCGGTGACTCGGAGCGGGCGAAAAATCCCCTTTACCTCATCACCCTGCTCAATGAGATCCGGCAGACCGGGCGCCACGAGGATCTGACGGACCTGCTCTCGGCTTATCTTGCCTGCGCGGACTTCCCTGACCTCTTTGAAAAAGTGCTCTGCCGGGTGGACCGGGACTACGACGGGGAGAAAACGCTCCTTCCCAGGCGGTTTTTCCTGCTGCTGGAGGCGTCCGGAGGAGGCCTGACAGAGGGAGAGCTCCTGCCGCTTCTGGGCGGAGTTCCCCAGGCCAGGTTCGCGCCCCTGCGCCTGGCGCTGGAGATGTTTACGGCGGTCAGCGGCGGCGCGGTCCACATTGCGGTCCCGTCTTTCCGGCAGGCGGTCCTGGACCACTATGCCCCGGAAGAGTCCGAGCTCATGGACTGGCGGCGAAAGATCGCGGACTGGTTTTACGAAAATCCTGACACCCCCCGCCGGTTCAGGGTCCTGCCCCGCCTGCTCCGGGAGACCGGGCAGTCCGAAAGGCTGTTTGAGATCCTGTCCGGGCCGGCCTGTTTTGATGCGCTCTGGCGCCACAATAAATATGAGATCCGGGAGTACTGGGCAGAGCTGGAGGCCGGTGGTGAGAGCGCGGCAGAGGGATACCGCTCTCTGCTGGAAGACCCCTCGCAGCAGGACGGGAGTCTTCTGACGCATATGGCGGAGTTCTTCGCGGAAAAGGGGGAGCCGGAAAGGGCACAGAAGCTCCTCGAATGGCTCGTGTCGGACGCGGCGCAGGCGGATGATGCGCAGCGGGGGATCGCTTTCGGCCTTCTGGGCAATCTCTATCAGAGGAAAGGACAGCCGGCCAGGGCGGAGGCGTGCTACCGGAGCAAATATGAGCTGGCCGGGGTGGCGGGCGACGCCTATGAGCAGGAGCGGGCGCTCGGAAACCTGGGACTTTTGGCTCTGGCGCGCAGGGATCCGGCAGCTGCCGGGAAGGCCTTCGAGGAGGTCCTGGATCTGGCCGTCTCTCTCAATCAGAGGGACGCCCAGCAGGTCGCGCTCGGAAATCTGGGCAACATTGCTTTTTCCCTCAAAGATCTGGACCGGGCGGAGAACCTGTTTAAGAAACAGAAGGACATCAGCCGGGACAGCGGGAACATTGCCGGCATCCTCAATGCCTGCGGTGCGCTCGGCGTCGTGCATATGACGCAGGGGCGTTTCGCGGAGGCGGAGCAGGAATTTGCTGTCCAGGAGGAGCAGAGCCGCCGGTTGGGCGCTGCCGATGCCCTGTCCAACGCACTGGGGAATCTGGCGGCGCTGGCGCAGAGGCGGGGGGAGAGCGACCGGGCGCAGACCCTTCTCCTGGAAAAACTCGACATCTGTAAAAAGAGCGGCCAGGCGCAGGGGGAGCAGAACGCGCTCGGCAACCTGGCCTCGCTCGCGGCGGGACAGGGGAGGCTCCAGGAGGCGCTGGAGCTGGCGCGGGACCGGGCGGACCTGACAAAAAAGATCCGCGCCTTCCGCCAGTACGCAGAAGCCCTCAGACAGCTCTCCGGGATCGAGCACGCGCTCGGGCTGGACCGGGAGGCGAAGACCCACATAATGCAGGCGGCGGCGCTGGCAAAGCAGCATGGATTTACACTTTAGCACTTTTGGCCATGCCGGCTGCTCAGTTCATGACGCCCCGCAGCAATGCTTCGCGTTGTCGGATGCGGCGCGGGGACGGCTGGCCGGACTCGCAGGTTCTTTTTGCAGGAAAATGTATAGACCATCACACAGAGAAAGGAGGTGCCGGGTATGAGCGCTGAATACGAAGCTGCCAGACGCGTGGCGCTGGGACTTGAGAGGGAGCAGGCCCTACAGGAGGGGGGCGATCTCTGGAACATTTCACTCGGGGACGGTTTTTCGCTCCAGGCGGAAATGCCCTTTCAGTTCTTCGAGCGGGGATTTGAGCCGCCGGATGAACAGACGGCCCATAAAGCGGCCCTCATGCTCTTTGACGAGGAATTCGAGGATGACCGGAAGGCCGCGCAGGCCAGGCTGGCCCGCATGATGACAGACCTGGAGGCAGGAGATGCGCAGGACCTGCGGACACTTCTGGAGGAGGCGCCTCCGGACGAGTGGCTGAGCCTGATCTTTCTGGACGGCGCAGACCTCAGGGACAGACTCGTCCCCCTGCTGGACAAGGCCGGCCCGGACTGCCGCAGTGTGGTCGGCGGAGCGCTGGACAAGGCCCTGGACCGGGTCCTGGAATTCCGGGACCTGCTCGAGGTCCTGAAGGACCACTGTTGAGGAGAGCCGGATCAGTGAAAGCAAAGGCATAAAAAAACGAAAGATAGAAAATAAACAAAAGCACAGGCATCTTTGTTCTTCATCATGTTTCATCATAAGTTCATCGATCGAACGGGGGAAGCTAATGAATCCTATGAAAGTAAGAAGAAGTCTGTTTCAGAGAACTGTGACCTTCCTTCTGATGATCGCTCTGTCGGCCGTGCTGCTGGCCGGCTGCGCAAAGACCAGCGATCAGGAGAAGAGGGAGAAGGAGTACGCGAAGGGCAGCAGCGCCGCCTTTCTCAAGCTGGCGGCCCGGGACATCACGATCCGGCAGGACACCGGGGACCTTTTTTACAAGGGAGACAATGTCATGGTCGACTTCGAGGCGGAGCCGGTCCTCCAGCCCTATTTTGCCCTGCTTAAGTTCAAGGCCAGCGTCGATCCGGACGACCCGGACCTGGTCCACTACTCCTGCCAGGTGCCCGGACTGGCTGGCGCCGGCATCAACGCCGCCTATAATACCTGCTTTTCCAGAGCCGCGGAATACAGCCCCTTTGTAGAAGTAGAGGGAAGGGTCCGCGTAGTGCAAGGCGAAGACGGGAAGCGCAGGATCGATGTGTCCGGCGGGGACAATATTTTTGCAGCCTACGCCCAGATGCGGTATGGGGCGCCCGCCGCCTATACCGCGCGCGGGATCGATCTGGCGGTCGACGGCGTGACGAATGAGAACCGCGTGCAGGTCCTGGGGGTCGTTATTGCGCTGGGATGCTATGGCTATGCCGGGACGCTTGGACAGGATCCCATGACCTACATGAATGAGGTGGTTGCGCCGGAACTCGAAAAATACAGGCAGGTCCGGGCAAAGACCGACCCTTACCACACCGGCATCGGCTACGGCTGGCTCAATATGTATCATTCGCTCCCCGGCGTCGTGAAGGGGATCATCCAGCTCGTGGAAGTCCTGCTGGTCCTGG
>DGUF01000023.1 GCA_002394525.1 Lachnospiraceae bacterium UBA4317
GTGAGCCTGACCATGCTTTTCTCCAGTTTTTCAACACTTACACTCATTGTTACCTAAACCTCCGTTAAAGTTTTACACAAGTACATTGCATTATAGCACAAGAGAGAATCCATTTCCAACAGAAAAATCAATAATAATCTGATAAATTTGATTTTTTGCCCGGGATTTTCCGCAGGGCCGGGCAATAAAAGACCGGGCGGGAGCAGATGTCCCGTCCGGTCGCAGCTTCTGATAAAGGTTTTATTCACAGTCCCCTGACACAAGGTGCCTTTGCATGCCCTGTGAACAGCATCTTTCAAACTGTCAAAGCAGGGGGGTCTCATCCATGTGGCCGTCGCGGTACATGGAGAACTGGTCCATAGGATAGTTTTTGAGGTTGGCCAGGACCTTTCTGTCGTCCGCCTTCTTGAGCAGGCCCTCTCTGGCCCGCTTGATCTCCATCTCGGTCCTGTGCTTGGAGGGGCCGCCGACGCAGCCGCCCTCGCAGATCATGCCTTCGACGAAGTCCTCGGGCAGCCTTCCGGCCTTGAGCAGGGTCAGGGTCTTCTTGCAGGCGTCGCCGCCGGCAACCTGCACGAGCTTGACGCCGGAGTAGTCCTCCCCGCGCTCCTCCATGCATTCGAGGACCGCCTTGGCCACGCCGCCGGAGGTGGCAAAGCGCTTGCCCCAGATCGAGGACTCCTGGTAGCTGTCATCGACAGCCACGAGCTCGACGCCCTTGGACCTGAGCAGGGACCGGAACTCGCCGTAGGTGATGACGTAATCGGCGTTGTCCGGAATGGTGGGATCGTTGGCCTCGGCCTTTTTGGCGATGCAGGGGCCCAGGAAGACCGTGATGCAGCCGGGGCGGGTCTTTTTCAGATAGCGGGAGATCGCGCACATAGGGGAGACGACATTGGAGACGTTCTCCTGGAAGACCTTGGGGAAGTGCTGGCGCTGCATGTTGATGAAGGCAGGGCAGCAGGAGGTCGTCATCTTGCGGCCCTCCTTGTAGGCCTCGGTCCACTCCAGGGACTCGTAGGCGGCCGTCATGTCACCGCCCAGGCCGACCTCGACCATGTCCGCGAAACCCATATCCAGGAAGGCCTTTTTGATCGATGCCATGCTGATGTCGGGGCCGAACTGGCCCTCGGTCGCGGGGGCGACCATGGCGATGACCTCATCGCCGGCCTTGATGTGGCGGATGATGTCGACCAGGTAGGTCTTGGAGCCGATCGCGCCGAAGGGGCAGGAATGGATGCAGTGTCCGCACTGGATGCACTTTTCCTCATCGATATTGCAGATGCCGTACTCATCGTAGGTGATCGCGCCGACAGGGCAGGCGCGCTTGCAGGGGCGGACCAGGTGGGCGATGGCGCCGTAGGGGCAGGCATTCGCGCACATACCGCACTCCTTGCACTTGCTGGGGTCGATCCTGGTTCGGCGGTCACCGATCGAAATGGCGCCGAAGCGGCAGGAATTGATGCAGGCCTTGCCCATACAGAGACGGCAGTTGTCCGTCACGGTATAAGCCGACAGCGGGCACTCCTCGCAGGCGGGGCGGATGACCTGAACGACACTCTTGGAATCGCTCGCGGGATCCGGATTCTGGGCAAGGGACAGGCGGACCCTCTGCTCGGAAACAGTCCTCTCCTTGTAGACACAGCATCTGTACTGGGCGACCGGGCCGGGGCTGATCTCCATCGAGACCTGGTGGAGGGACTCCTCATTGATATTGTCCTCCCAGG
This sequence comes from Lachnospiraceae bacterium UBA4317, assembly GCA_002394525.1. Next base: position 1,728 of record DGUF01000023.1, read on the forward strand.
CCAGCCTCGCGACCTTCTCCATGATGTTGTGCTTCAGATGCACCAATGTAGCATCATTTGTAACCATACTCTTCGCCTCCTATAATAAAACGATCAATCCTGGGTACAAGCATCTCTTTTTTCTGCCGTATACTGGGCTTATTGTACCAAATCAGGCCATGAACCGCCACTTCTTTTTTACTTTTGCTCAGTGTTTTGTTTTGTGCTGAACATTGTATGCCAGGCTGGTATTTCGCCCCGCCCGGCAGCCTGCTCCGGCCCTCTCCCGCTGCTGTCCCCGGTCCCCTTGTTTCCCCTCTCTCGCTGCTGTCTGCAACCTCCAGCTGGCCCTCTCCCGCTGCTGTCCCCGCCCCCTGACTGTCCCTCTCCCGCTGATGTCCGCGCCCCTCAAATGGTACGGACAGGCCGGGAGGTCTCTGGACGGTCCGCCCCGGATACGGTATGATGGAGAAAGTAAAAAAGGATTTCCGGCCTGCCGTGAGAAACGGGGGCGCCAGGCGGCAGGCACCGGTCCCGGCGCTCCGGAATGGAGAAAAAATGTTTGAAGCAAAAACCGATAAAAAAACCGCCATTTTCTTTGCCGACGGCTGCGAAGAGATCGAGGGGCTGACCGTCGTCGACCTTCTCTACCGGGCCGGGATCCCCTGCACCAAAGTCTCCATCAATGACCGGCCCGAGGTCACCTCCTCCCACGAGGTCACCTTCAGGACCGACACTACGGTCGGGGCCCTGGATTTCGACGATTACGACATGCTGATCCTGCCGGGAGGCGTCCCCGGGACCCCTAATCTCCGGGCCTGCGATAAGCTCATGGACCAGGTCACTGCTTTTTGCAAAAACGGAAAGCAGATCGCGGCCATCTGCGCCGCTCCCGGCATCTTCGCTGAGCTGGGCCTGCTCAGGGGCATTCCCGCCACCTGCAATCCGACCCGGGATGACCTGCTCACAGAGAGCGGCGCCCTCCTCTCCCACGAGCCTGTCGTGGTCAGCGGCAATATCATCACCAGCCGGGCCATGGGCACGGCTGTCCCCTTCGGTCTGGCAATCGTCGCCCATTATCTGGGACAGGACGCCGCCGAAGCCCTCCGCAAAAATATCCTCTACTGCGTAGAGGAGTAAGCGAAGACCTCCGCAAAAACATCCCCTGCCGCCCTCTGCTGCGCGGAGAAATAACATGAGACAAAAAATTGCCGCATGCCCCTGATGATCGATCAAAGGCCTGCGGCAGTTTTTTATCATTTTTTCAGAAAATCCGTCCTCACATGCGGGCATAGATCCTGGCGAATTCGAGGATCCTCTCTCCCAGCTTTTTGGTGAGTTCCCGGCCGGTGATCCTCCATTTCCAGTTATTGCCCAGGGTGGAGGGCTTGTTGATCCTGGCCTCGCTCCCGACCCCCAGATAGTCCTGGAGGGGGATGATGCAGGTATCCGCGACACTCATCATGGCGGCCCGGATCATGGCGTCCACGGCGTTTTCCCTGGCCGTGGCGCCAAAGTATTTCATGGCATATTCGCGGACTTCGGCCGGGGCGCTGTCCAGCCAGCCCCGGGAGGTGTCGTTGTCATGGGTACCGGTATAGACCACACAGTTGCGTTTAAAATTGTGGGGCTGGTACTCGCTGTCGCTCCTGGTGTCGAAGGCGAACTGCAGGACCTTCATGCCCGGGTAGCCGGTCTCCTCCAGCAGCTCGCGCTTCACGGTCTCGTTCAGCATCTCGCCGGTGTGCTGGCCGCCGCCGGGCAGGGCATAGTATTCCCCGAACTTGGAGATGCAGCGATTCACCAGGATCTTGCCATCGTTGACCACGATGGCCTTCGCGGAATTGCGCACCGCCACGGCCCTCACCACCTTATAAACGGATTCCATATTATTATACCGATTTTGCGCTGATTTTTCAATATGTTTTATCAAATAATCAGAAAATGGATGATGTTTATCGGGCTCCTTTCATTCAATCAGTCAGATTATGGGGGCAAGTCATGTTAAGTTCGGTAAAGAAACGATAAATTTGGTGTTGAAACGTTGATTGTTTTCAATAAGACTGTTACAATATATTTAGACAGGCGGAAAAGCCTGAATCGAACAATCAGACAAGCGGGGAGGATGCTTCTTATGGCTGTTGCTGTTATCATGCCCAGACAGGGTAACACCGTGGAAAGCTGTATCATTACCGAATGGAAGAAAAAGGTTGGAGACACCGTCGCCGTGGGCGACATACTGTTCTCCTATGAAACCGACAAGGCCGCCTTCGAGTGCGAGGCCGAGGTCGCCGGCACGCTGCTGGCGGTGTTCTACGAGGCCGGGGACGACGTGCCCTGCCTGGACAACGTG
>DGUF01000151.1 GCA_002394525.1 Lachnospiraceae bacterium UBA4317
CTGTGGATGTAGCCGATCTGGCTGCCCTTGCCGCCGCCGACCATTGCCCAGCGAATGGAGTGATCGAGAACCTTGGAACCGTTAATCATTGCATTACCCTCCTTGTTTTTTTTGGTATATCCTGTTTTTAAATGTTTTTGTTTTGTTCTGTTTTCTTCTGTTTTCCGCTTCTGCATGTGCCGGGAAGCTCCGCGTCCGAAAGGGACCGGCTGTTTTCCTGCGTCCTTTTCTCTGCTTTGTTTTGTTTTCCCGTCCTTGTTTTGATGATTAGATTCTAGCGGAAAAGAGGGTGGGGATAAAGCCTTGTCTTTGCCCGAAAATGTTCTGTTTTTGCCCTGTGCTGAATTTTTGTTTTCATTCCCGGAGGGAGGGGGAAACCCGCGGGGCCATGGCTGGCCTTACGAGGTGGAGTTATTCCACATGGGACTTGAGGGGGAAACCCGCGGGGCCATAGCTGGCCTTTACTGCTTCAGCCCTGACTACTTCAGATGGAAGAAATTGCGGAAGGCCGCGGGGGTCTGCCCGGTCTTTTCACGGAAAAACCTCGTGAAATGGGAGGTGTTGACAAATCCGCAGCGGTCGGCGATCTCGGTGATGCTCAGGACCTGGTCGGTCAGCATCTCCTTGGCCGCATTGACCCGGACGTCCGCGAGGTACTCGTTGGGGGTCCGCCCGGTCTCCCTGCGGAAAAGCCTTGTGAAATAGTACCTGCTCAGGGATACATGGTCCGCGATCTCACCGATCTGCAGGGAGCTTCCATAGTGGTTGTTCATATATTCGACCGCTTCCTGCACCGGAGGGGAAAGGGTGACCGAATCCTGGTCGATCATGTTACAGAACATGGTGTGGATCAGCATGGAGATCGTGTGGTCCTGGGGGAAGGGCGACTCGGTCTCCTCCATCAGCCTTTCCAGCGTCCGCTGCAGCCTGCCGGTCACCCGGAACTTTCTTTTTCCCTTCTCCTTGAGCAGTTCATACAAAGCTTCGGAAGCGCCGCCCTTAAAGAGCATCTCCCATTTGATGAGATGGTCCGAAGCCGCCCGGTAGGCATGGGGGATCCGGAAATCCACCAGGACTGCTTCATTTTCCCCAACCAGGGTCTTCCCGCCCTCGTATTCCAGCTCCAGCTGTCCTTCCTGGACATAAATAACGGAGTAGAAGTCGAGAGCCTCGCGCCGGACGCTGTAGAGGCTGCTGCACTCGTATCTTCCACTCCATACAATATAAAAAAGATTGCGCACGGCGAAGTCCAGCGGCGTATGGAAGCCGCCGCCGCTTCTCCGAAGGATCCCTTTTTCATTATTGATCCGGATCTGTTCTCTGGTTTCCTGGTCCATATATACGCTCCTCAGGTACTGTACATAAATAGCTTCGGAATAGTTTGCCGGATGTTTTTTCGTGTGCCAGGCGGAGAAAGGAGCCGCAGGGGCTCCTCCCCGCCGAAACCCTCACTCCAGGTACATTTCCCGCATGGCTTCGCAGTCAGAAGCCCCGCGGGCTCCCCTCTCCGCAAGCCTCACTCCAGGTACATCTCCCGCATGGCTTCGCAGTCCTCCCGGGTCACGCCCAGGCCATTTTCCAGAAATCCCTGCATGCTGCCGTAGCTCCGGTCCACCGCGTCATAAAAGGACTGCAGATAATCCAGATCCGCCCCGAAGAGATAGCCCAGCGCTTCATCGGCTAGAGGGCTGGTGGTTTTCTCCCTCCCCTTGATCATCTGGATCAGATACTGGATCTCCCCCGCCAGGTAGTCTTTGGTCTTGAGATAATCCTCCATGATATCCCTGCGGTCGATCCCCAGGACCTCCTCGATCAGGACGGCTCCGATCCCCGCGCGATCCTTGCCGGCGGTACAGTGCCAGAGGACAGCTCCCTTGTGAGGCTGTCTGAGGATGCGGAGAAATTTCCCGTAGCCCTCCAGGGCAGCCGGGCCGAGCGCAAAGGAGGAATAGAGTCTGCACATATACTCCCTGGCCTCTCTGGGTTTGAGCAGCAGGAGGGAACTGATCCTCCGGTCTGCCTCCTCCTCCCGGGAGATCCCCGCGGTCAGGCTCTCCACGACCGGGATATGGTAGTATTTTGCGCCTTCCACACTCCTGTCAGGCTGCCGGCCCTTTTCCTCGTCGGAGCGGAAGTCCACGATCGCGCTGATCCTGCCGTTAAAGCGGTCGCGGTCGCCGTCCACAAGGTCTGACAGGTGGCCGCTGCGGATCAGTTTGCCCGGGCGGATCGTCCGTCCTTCGGGCGTTCTCATTCCCTTCAGGTCCCGGATGTTGCGAAGCTTGTCGAATTTCAATAATGTACTGGGCATGGAAGTTCACCTTTCTGTTCTTGTGTTGTGATGGCGGAGGGGAGGACGGGGGACGGTGAGGCAGGGGGGACGGTTCTATTGACTCATCAAATGAGTCAATAGAACCGTCCCCTCTGACTCAGAACCGTCCCCCCTGACTCACCTGGCTCACCGCTGCTCTGCTTCTCCCCGGGCTCATTCCCTGTTTGCGGTCCTGAGCTGGCGGTAGCGGCTGGGGGGCAGGCCGATGTGGCGGGAAAAGAGCCTGGTAAAGTAGGCCGGGTCGTGGAAGCCGCAGGCCAGGGCGATGTCCCCGATGCTGTCGTCCGTGACGGTGAGGCGGACCTGGGCTTCGCCCAGGCGCAGGCGCAGGAGGTATTGTTTGAAATTGTAGGATGTTTCTCTTTTAAAGAGGCGGGAGAGGTGCCAGGTGCTGACAAAAAAGCGTCTCGCCGTCTCCTCCAGGCTTACATCCTCTCCATAATGGTTGTTGAGGTATTGCTCCACCTCGACGCAGAGAGGGTCGATCTCCGGTTCGGTCTCCTCTGCCCTGCGGACAATGTCCTGAAGCAGGTCCAGAGCCGCCAGCAGCAGGCTGTGGACAAATCCGGGATTCCGGTTTTCGCCCGGCATCGCATATTTCATGATCAGCAGGCAGATCTCCTTCAGGTCCTCTGTCCGGGAGGACCTGCGCAGGACCGGGATCCTGGCCGCCCCGATCAGCTGACCCGGCTTCAGGCCCGGCAGGGCAAGGCCCCGGATCCCGATCGCCAGAGTGTCGTAGACAGGGCATTTGTCCGGGAACTCATCGTGCATGACGTCTGGATTGCAGAGCACGATATCCCCCGCCCTGAGGTCATAGAGCCGGCCTCCGATCGAATATTTCCCGCTGCCGTGCAGGAGAATGAATATTTCTGATATGTCCTTGTGCCGGTGCATCACATGATTGTGTCCGTCGGTCCAGTCCGCATAGGCGACATGGGCCAGCCATGGTTCCCCCTCCCCGTGATTCGGGAAGTCCATTTTATCCAACATCAGGTGCACATTTTTATTTTTTTCCAGTGACATCCCGTTCTCCCCCGTCTCCTATGTAAAAGTTCCGGTGGTATCCGTATGCAAAAGGCATGGCCGGGCCCGGGCAGGCGGGTCTCTGCGGCCCGGGCCGCCGCGGCGCTGTCATGTTTTTTTCCTGTATCAGTCTATCACAACGAGACCGGTTTTTGGACTTTTTTGCTCATTTTATGTGTGGGAATATGGGAATTTGCATCAGCATAGACATTTTGGCAGATTTTTTCCTCCTCAAAGCGGGTCCGGACCGGGCCTCCCAGTCATTTTTCTGTCCTTTTGCGGGCCCCGCCGGCGGAAAGAACATGCATTTCGGACGGGGGTTTTAGTCAAAATGTGCTCTCCAGCCCGCTCAGAGGCATATTTTGTGTGTATTTTGTACAGCCAGCAAGGAAATCCAACTGATATTTTATCAAATATGCCGGATTTTTTGCTTTTCCAAATCAACAAAAATGTCCATTCTGTTATTTTTTCCAGTCTGTTATGATTGAGAGTAACGGAATAAAGGGTTCTGGATTTTGCAGATAACCTGATGTCAGGCTTTCATGCCCAAGAAAGGAGTTGCGAAATGAAAAAGCAGATTATTTCCGGACTGGTCATTACAGCTCTTGCTGTAACGCTGCTGGCCGGCTGCGGCGGCAGTGCTTCGAGTTCAGCTTCGGGCTCAGCTTCCAGCAAGAAAGCAGCAGCCTATGAAATGGCTTACGTCCTCTCCACCCGTGATGAATTCCTCGGGGAGCTGGAGGAGTGCGTACAGAAGGCGGCAGATGACAACGGCGTAAACATCGAGATGAAGTATGCCGGTGAAGATTCCCAGAAGATGATCGACTGCATCAACGCCGCGAAGACAGAGGGCAAGCAGGCGGTCCTGATCAACCTGAACGCGGCCGAGGACGCCCAGGCCTGCATCGAGGCTGCCGGCGATATGAAGGTCGTCTTCATCAACCGTGTGCCGGCCGACTTCGGTGTGCTGAGCGAGAACGCGGCGGCTGTGGCCTCCGATGAAAATACCTCCGGCGCCTATCAGGGCCAGTTCCTGGCGGATTATTTCAACAAGGCCGGCAAGAAGGAAATCTCCTATGTGCTGCTGCGCGGCACCGAGGGCCTGGTCCACACAAATCTCCGTTCCGACAAGGCTCTGGAGGAGCTTGAAAAGGGCGGGATCAAGGCAACACAGGCAGGGCTGGTCCACGCCAACTACAACCGTGTCACTGCAAGGGACGCCTTCTCCGATCTGATCGGCAATGTCAAGTATGACTGCATCATTTCCAACAACGACGCAATGGCCCTGGGTGCCATCGCGGCGCTGCAGGAGGCAGGCCAGGATCCCAAGGCTGCTCCGATCGTCGGCATCGACGCGACCGCGGACGGCCTGGAGGCCGTCAAGAACGGCGAGATGGCCATGACTGTTTTCCAGAGTCCTCAGGGGCAGGCGACCGGCGCCATGATCGCCGCCATCAACATGCTGGAGGGCAAGGATCTGGCAGAAGGGACCGAGTGTGAGGTCTCCTCCGAGAGCCCTTATGTTCTGTATTATCCCTTCGTCCCCGTCACAGCGGAGAACGCGGACAGCATTAAATGATGACCCTGTGCTCACCTGTTCATTTGTCAAGAGTCTGACGACCGTTTATCCCATTCCGGATTCCAGTAAGCCGTTGCTGCATAGCAGCTTTCCCGCCTTGCGAAGCCGCTCCGGCGGGAGGCAGGTTTAGAAAGTAATAGGGTAGAGGGGAGCCAAGCGGCTCCGCCCTCCCATTGCACCGGACGTACGGTTCGCGTATCCGGCGCTACATCAACTGTAAATCAATATCGGATTTTACTGAGGTAGTATGCAAGGGGGTCAACGAGTCCCGGATAAACCGTGACTTTCCCCTTGCATTTTAATTTCATCCCAAGGACTTTCGGACTCAGGATGTAGTTTATGACATC
>DGUF01000002.1 GCA_002394525.1 Lachnospiraceae bacterium UBA4317
CCGTTCAGGAAGGCGTCGAGCTTGTAGAGAGTACATTTGATCCGGTGGTCCGTCACCCTCCCCTGAGGGAAATTGTAGGTCCGGATCTTTTCGGACCGGTCGCCGGTCCCGATCTGGCTGCGGCGCAGGTCCGCCTCCTCGTCGTGGCGGCGCTGCATCTCCAGGTCATAGAGCTTGGACCTCAGGAGGGCCCAGGCCTTGGCCTTGTTCTGCAGCTGGGACTTCTCGGTCTGGCTGTAGATGACGATCCCGGTCGGGTAGTGGGTCAGACGGACCGCGGAGTCGGTCGTGTTGACGCACTGGCCCCCGTTTCCGGAGGCGCGCATGACATCGATCCGGACGTCCTTTTCCGGAATGTCGATCTGGATATCGTCCTCGACCTCGGGGATCACAGCCACCGTGCAGGTGGATGTGTGAATCCTGCCGCCCGACTCCGTCACCGGGACCCGCTGGACCCGGTGCACGCCGCTCTCATATTTGAGCCGTGAGTAGGCTCCCTTGCCGGATATGATAAAGCTGACCGACTTCATGCCCCCGATCCCGATCTCCTCGAAGCTGACCGTCTCGACCCGCCAGCGCCGGCCCTCGGCATAGTGGACATACATGCGGTAGATATCCCCCGCAAAGAGGGCCGCCTCGTCTCCTCCGGCGCCGGCCCGGATCTCCACGATCACGTTCCTGTCATCATTGGGGTCCTTGGGCAGCAGGAGGATCCGGAGCTTTTCCTCCAGGGTGGAGACATCCTGCCTGGCCCGGGCAAGCTCCTCCTTGGCCAGGGCCCGCATCTCCTCATCGCTCTCCTCCTCCAGCATGGCCTGGGCATCCCGCTCGTCCCCCTCCGCCTTCCTGTAGGCCCGGTAGGTCTCGACCAGGGGGGAGAGGTCGCTCTGTTCTTTCATCAGGTCCCGGAAACGCTTCTGGTCTGAGGCGACATCGGGACTCATAAGCTCTCTGGAAATGTCCTCATAGCGCAGGACAACGCCTTCTAATTTTTCAAACATAATATATTTATACCGCTTCTTCAGGTCTGTTTTCAGTATATTTCCGTTTACTGCTGGGAGAGGCTGCGCACCGCTGTGGCGACCCGGTCGTTGCCGCCGTAGTCCCTCAGGATCTCGATCCCGTAATAACCGGCCTCCTCCAGGAGAGCGCGGACCGCCTCCCCCTGGTCATACCCGATCTCCAGCATCAGGCGGCCGCCGATCACCAGATGGCCGGGCGCCTCCCGGATGATCCTCCGGTAAAAATCCAGTCCGTCCGCCCCGCCGTCCAGGGCCATCCGCGGCTCCGCGCAGCGGACCTCCGGCGCAAGCGTTTCGATCACGTCCGTGGGGATGTAGGGGGGATTGGAAATGATCAGATCAAACCGGAGGGACCTGTCAAGGGCCTCGAAGAGGTCCCCCTGCAGCCAGGTCGTCCGGTCCTCCATCTGCAGAGCCCGGGCATTGGTCCTGGCGATCTCAAGGGCCCGGTCTGACAGGTCCGTGCCGACGCCGGTGCAGCCGTTGGAATAGCGCAGCAGGCTCAGCAGGATGCAGCCGCTCCCCGTGCACAGGTCCAGGATGCGGGATCCGTCGTCCAGGAGGCGCAGCGCCTCCTCGACCAGATTCTCGGTGTCCTGCTCCGGGATCAGCACATCCTCAGATACTACAAAAGGCAGTCCCATAAAGAACTGCTCTCCCGTGATATAGGCCAGGGGCTCCCTGGCCGCCCTGCGCCGGATCCCTGCCAGGAACCGGGCGCGCTCCTCTTCTGTTACCTGACGGTCCGGCTCCGCCAGAAGCCGGTTTGTATCGATCCCGCAAAAATGCTCCAGCAAGAGCCTGGCGTCCAGGCGCCCGTCCTCCAGCTCCGCGAGAAGGGCCGCTCCCTCCTCATAGACCTGGCGGCAGGACAGGCTCTCTCCCGCTCCGGTTTCCATACCCATATTCTCTCCCGATTCTGTTTCCGATCACTCCCGCCGGTCTTTCCGCCGGTCAGGCCTGACCTGCGGCCGCGGTGCAGGAAGGCTCCGCAGCCCCAGCGGCCCCGTTCCTGCTCAGGCCGAATTCCTTTTCCAGATAAGTCTGCCAGTCAAAGACAGCGTTGACAGACTCAATGGCTACCGCCAGCATCTCTTCATCCGGCTCTCTGGTCGTGAGGCCCTGCAGCCAGAGCCCCGGTTTGGAGAGAAGACCAATGACGGGATTGTCGGAGCTTCCCGCGAATCGGATCAGCTCATAGGAGATCCCCGAGATGACCGGGAGCAGGAGGATCCGCAGCCCGACTCTGGCGACGGGATTTCCGACCCGGATAAAGAAAAACAGGACAATGCTGACCATCATGACAAAGAGGATGAAGCTGCTGCCGCAGCGCTTGTGCAGGCGGGTCGCCCGCGCCGCGTTCTCCACGGTCAGCTCCTGGCCGTTCTCCAGGCAGTTGATGCATTTGTGCTCTGCCCCGTGGTACTGAAAGAGCCTGCGGATATCCTTCATCATAGAGATGGCCAGGATATAGGCCACAAAGATCATGATCCGGATCAGGCCCTCGAACAGGGACAGCAGGGCCGTCAGGCCCGTGAGCCGGATCAGGGCTGAGGCCAGAAAATAGGGCAGGACCATGAAGAGGCCCAGGGCCAGGAAGACGCTGACCACCATGACGCCCGTCATGAGGATCCGCTCCCCGACGGACTCCTTTTTCCGGTCCTGATCCGCTCCTGCTTTGACGGAAGCAGACTCTTCTGCCTCTCTGCCGGAGACAGGGCTCTCAGCCTCTGCGCCGCCGGCCGGGACAGGATTTTTGTCCTGACTGCCGGCGCCGGCCTTGTGGCCTGCCGGCTCCCCGGACAGGTCCGGATCGTCCTCCGCGTAGATCGTGGCCGAATAATCCGTGCACTTAAAACCCAGGACCATGGAATCGATAAAGACAAAGATTCCCCGTATAAAAGGGATCTTTTTCAGCGGGGAATCCGCGAAAAAGCCCCTGTACTTTTCCTTCCTGACCGTGATACTGCCGTCGCTTCTGCGCACAGCGATCGCATAATCCTCGCCATTGCGCATCATGACGCCTTCCAGGACCGCCTGTCCGCCGATCCCCGAATTGTGCTGACTGCATTTCTTCATGATAAAAAGTGATCCTTATTTTTTCTTCCCCGGTGACCCCGCCTCTATAAGCGCTGATCCCCGTATGATTTTTGACGGGATTCCGGACCGCCCGGCCCACTGCCTCAATGGCGGATCCGTCCCCGCTGTTTTTTTGCATATTATCGGGGATTCAGGACCGCCCGGGCCATGACCCGGGGGCTGATCCGTCCCTGCTCTTTATTTTATCCGCATAAAGAGAAAACGGCAAGGCACAGAGGGAAAATGCTTCCCCCTGCCGCCTTGCCGTTTTGAACTCTGTATCGTTATCAGTTATTTCCCAGGCCATACTTCCTGTTGAACTTATCGATACGACCCTTGGCAGCCGCTGTCTTCTGTGTGCCGGTGTAGAAAGAGTGGCACTTGGAGCAGACTTCGACGTGGATCTCAGGAGATGTGGATCCTGTCACGAAGGTGTTGCCGCAGTTGCAGGTAACAGTTGCCTGGTAATACTTGGGATGGATTCCCTCTCTCATATTCTTTCCTCCTTACCTGGACGCCTGATGCCAGGCCCGGCGGCCGTGGAAAAGCTCTCATGCTTCCCGCTCCGCCCGGTCCCGGATACCGGTTAGACGCGTCCTGTATGATTCAATAGATTTTCGCGCGCTTTTTTCAATCGGAGATACCGTAAAAATACCTTTTCCATACCTCTTTTTCGCGCGCAAAGCTACATGCTGTCCGTAAACAGCATGTCGATTATAGCACTCGCGATTCCTGTATGCAAGAACATTTTTGTTATAGTTCAGGCCCACCTGAAACGCGAGGTGTTTTTGAGCGATTTTCAGCGAAAAAACCCGAGTCGAACGGCGCGAACACACTTGTGGAGCAAGTGTGTTGCGCACAGCAAGGCGTATTGGAATCGCCGCGCGCAATGTTACAAGTTCACGCCCTTCAGGAGGGCGTGAACTGTAACCATTTTTTTCGTCTCAGGGCCTCTGGAAAATGGTATGATGTTGAGGTCAAAAGGTGGTTAAGTGAACACCGTCTCGTCAAGCTGCACAAACGCCTTGGGCACGCTCTCGCTCTACCCTCGCTGGC
>DGUF01000034.1 GCA_002394525.1 Lachnospiraceae bacterium UBA4317
CCTATGATCAGGATGTCTGTCGTCAGAATCTTCTTTTCCATATCTTTTATCCTTACAGGAAGACGCTCTCTGTCCGCAGGGACTGGTTGAAGGCAAGATGCACCTCGTCCCCCCGGATGATGAACATGCGGTGGAGGAAAACATCGACGGTCTCCCCGACCCGGATCTCCGGATCGTTGAAGCTTCTGACCGCGGAGAGGACATTGCCGTGGATCCGCACCCGGACCTCCAGGCTGCTGCCGCGGAAAATGATGTCCTCCACGAGGCCCTCCTCCGCGGATTTTGCGAACTGAACGCTTTCTCCCTTTTTAAAAATGCTGATGAACTCCGGCCGCACAATGCCCAGGGAGCCCTCTCCGGCATCTTCAAAGTAACGGAAGCTCCCGTAATTGGAGACCGGAACAGAGTTGCCGATAAAACGCGCGACAAAGGGGGTCGCCGGGCGGGCGTAGAGTTCCGTCGGCGTCCCTGCCTGCTCCACCCTGCCCTGGTTGGTGACGATGATGTCATCCGCCACTTCGATCGCTTCATCCTGGTCATGGGTGACGAAGATGCTGGTGATGCCGATCCTGCTGATCATCTCCCTCAGCCAGGTGCGCAGCTCCAGGCGGACCTTTGCGTCGATTGCCGCGAAGGGCTCGTCGAGCAGAAGGATCTGCGGATCCGGGGCCAGGGCCCGCGCGAAGGCGACGCGCTGGCGCTGGCCGCCCGAGAGCTGACTGGGATAGCGCTTGTCAAGCCCCTCACATCCGATGAGCCTGAGGAGCTCGTCCACCTTGTCCCGGATCTTTTCCTCCGGTGTCTTTTTCACCCGAAGGCCGAAGGCGATATTCTCAAAGACCGTCATATAGCGGAAAAGGGCGTAGCTCTGGAAGACAAACCCGATCCCCCGCTCGCTGCCCGGCACGTCGTTGACGACTTTGCCGTCGATCAGAATCTGGCCGGAATCCGGATGCTCCAGGCCGGCGATCATGCGCAGGATCGTCGTCTTGCCGCTGCCGGAGGGGCCCAGCAGGGCGGCCAGCTTTCCTCTGGCGATGCTGATATTGATATCTTTGGATGCCTGAAAATCCCCGTAGTTTTTATTGATATTCCGGAGCTCCACATATCCTTTATTCTCATTCATTTTTTAACTCCAACATCTTCAGGATCTGCCGCGAATTTTTTTCAGTATTCTGCTCAATCAGCGAAGTGATTTTCTCTTTCCGCTGCAGTTCCTTACTTATACAGATCCTGCTCCTTCTTTCCGCTGTGTTCGAGGAAGATACGGAGGATCAGGACAATGACCGCTATGATCACCAGGATCGAGGAGGCGGCGAAGGCGCCGGTAAAGTCATATCCCTGGTATAAAAGTTCGATATAAAGCGGCAGTGTATTGGTCTTTCCCCGCAGATGCCCCGACAGAACGGAGACCGCACCGAATTCTCCCATGGCCCTGGCCGTACACAGGACGATGCCGTACAGGAGGGCCCATCGGATATGGGGAAATGTCACTCTCCGGAAGATGGTCCATGTGCCTGCCCCCATCAGGGCGGCGGCCTCTTCCTCATCGGTCCCCTGGGCGGTCAGAACGGGGATGAGCTCCCGGGAGATAAAGGGGAAGGTGACGAAGATTGTAGCCAGGATGATCCCGGGGACCGCGAAGATGATCTGGATCCCTCTGCTGTCCAGAATGGGGTAAAGAAAGCTCTGGCGCCCGAAGGTCAGGACATAGATGAGACCCGCAATGATCGGGGAGACAGTGACCGGCAGATCGATCAGAGTCGAGATGATCTTCTTGCCCCGGAAGGCAAACTTGGTCAGGCACCACGCGGCGGCGATCCCGAACAGGGTATTGACTGCGACCGCCCAGAGCGTCGCCCTGAGTGTCAGCAAAAGGGCCTTGACGGCGTAGGGGTCTGTGATCGACGCCCGATAGACCTCGATTCCCCTGCCCAGGGCCGTCATCAGGATATAGACCAGGGGCAGGATCAGAAAGACCGCCAGAAAGAGGCTGACCAGGAGGATCAGGATCCATTTCACAGGGCCCCTGTTATTCCGCAGTTTCATTTTGTATTCTCCTCCTCCCCGCAGCTGGTTTTGCTGCAGATGTATCGCTTTTCGTGATGCTTTTCGTCAGCGGCCTATGCGACTGTCAGACCAGGCCGCCGGACCCGAAAATGCTATGGCATGCGGCCATTGACGGGCGGATCCTGCCATTCAGGCCAGGCCGCTGACGCGCCGTGACACCATGCTCTGCAGGACCGCATTGACCGACAGGATCACAAAGGCGATGGCCAGCATGACCAGGGCGATCGACGTCGCCGCCGTATAGTCAAACTCCTGCAGCTCCGACATGATCAGGAGAGGGGCGATCTCTGTCTCATAGGGCGTATTTCCGGCTATGAAGACGACACTGCCATACTCCCCTATGCTCCTGGCAAATGCCAGTGTGAAGCCGGAGATCAGGGAGGGCAGGATCTCGGGAAAAATGACCCGCAGAAAGGTCGTCCGCCGGTCCGCGCCCAGGATCATGGCCGCCTCCACATACTGGACATCGATCTTCTCCAGGACCGGCTGCACAGACCTGACCACGAATGGAATCCCGATAAAGATCAGGGCGATGGTGATGCCCAGACGGGTGTAGGCGATCCGGATCCCGAATCTCTCGAAAAAGATCCTTCCCACCCACCCGTTTGTGGTCGTCAGATGGGTCAGGGAGATGCCGGCCACAGCGGTCGGCAGGGCAAAGGGCAGCTCGATGATGCCGTCTATGATCTTTTTGCCCGGAAAATCGTATCTCACGAGCACCCAGGCCATGACCAGGCCCATGACGGCGTTGACAAAAGACGCCGCCAGGGCGGTCAGAATGCTGACCCGGTAGCCGGAGAGGACCCTGGGCCTCGTGACCGTGTAAAGGAATTCAGAAGGTGTGAGCTTGAGGGTGAACACCACCAGGGAGCACAGGGGCAGGAGTACCACAAGGCTCAAAATGGTGATCGTAATGCCGAAGCTCAGCTCGAATCCCGGGATGATGCTTTTGTTTTTGACAGACTTCATACCTTCCTCCTGGATCCCTGCCGGGATCGCTGGCAGACTCATTGTCAGGGCCATTGTCCCTGTCACTGTTCGTAGATCTGGTCAAAGTAGGCGCCGTCCGCGAAATGTCTGCTGCGGGCCTGTGACCAGCCGCCGAAATGCGTGATATCTGTCAGAACGATATTGTCGTTGATCCAGTGTCCGTCCGCGGGGATCTCCGTGATGGTATTGGAATCCGTGTCCGCGACATATTCCTCATAGATCTCCTTTGTGCTCGGGCGGTAGAAGTTCTGTGCCTCAATGACCTGGGCCTCATCGGAATAGAGGTAGTTGAGATATTCCGCGGCAGCTTCCTCCGTCCCGTGCTTTCTGGCGACCTCGTCGACGACGGCGACCGTGGGCTGGCACAGGATGGAGACAGAAGGGACGACGATCTCATACTCTCCGGGATATTCCTTCAGGGAAAGAAAGGCCTCATTCTCCCATGCCAGG
>DGUF01000251.1 GCA_002394525.1 Lachnospiraceae bacterium UBA4317
ATCGTCTCCGCATGCCCGACCTGCACACACCAGCTGCGTGAGTACAAGCAGTTCTTCGAGGAAGGCTCCGACATGTACAAGAAGGCTGTCGAGCTGGGCGAGAAGTCCTTCGACTTCTGCAAGCTCTTCTATGACCTGGGCGGCCTTGAGGAGTCCGGAGACAGCACTCCCATGACCATCACCTACCATGATTCCTGCCACCTCAAGAGAGAGCTGGGCGTCTGGAAGGAGCAGAGAGAGCTGCTGACCAAGACCAACGGCATCAACCTGGTCGAGATGGTCGACTCCGACGTCTGCTGCGGTTTCGGCGGTACCTACAGCATCAAGCTGCCTGAGGTTGCTGCACCGATCCTGGCCAAGAAGCTCGAGCACATCAAGGACACCGGCGCTTCCGTCGTCGCTGTCGACTGCCCCGGCTGCCTGATGCAGATCCGCGGCGGTATGGATGCTCATGAGATCCCGATCGAGGTCAAGCACACCGCTGTCATCCTCGCCGAGAAGAGAGGGCTCATCTGATCCCGTAAAAAAATATGACAACTACTTATCATAATGACCGGAAGTCCCCGGCAGAGGCCGGCGCGGCCTCTTATGAAAGGCTGACGGCGACCGCCGCTTTCCGGCTGGCCGCCATGCACACCTGGCCGGCCTCGGTCTGCCCGGCCCTGTTCGGCATCTTCTGGTGCCTGCAGAGGGGACTCCCCCTGTCGCCGGTCCAGGCCGTCCTGCTGCTGGCCGCCTGCATACTGTCCCAGTCTGCGGTCAATACCCTCAACGACTACGTGGACTATGTGAGCGGGACCGACAGCGAGGCCGACAACGTGGAGGTCAATGATTCCGTGCTGGTCTACAACCACGTGAATCCAAAACATGCCCTGGTCCTCGGCCTGGTCTATCTGGCCTCAGCCGCGGCCTGCGGCGTCATCGCCGCCTGGCATGCCGGACCGGCCCCCTACATCGTGGGCCTGATCGGCGGACTGACTGTGATCGCCTACAGTATCGGCCCGCTTCCGGTCGCCTCCCTCCCTCTGGGAGAGGCGGTCTCCGGCTTCGTCATGGGCGCCCTGATCCCTCTGGGCACCGCGGCGGCGGCCGACGGGACCTTCCACTGGGAGATCCTCGCGGAGTGCCTGCCCCTGATCCTGGGCATCGCCCTGATCATGCTCAGCAACAACGGCAGCGATATCGAAAAGGACATACCTGCGGGCCGCATGACCCTGCCGGTATATCTGGGACGGCCCGCCGCCCTGACCCTCTACCGGGGAATGCTGGGAGCCTGGATCGCCCTTCTCTGCATCCAGCCGCTCGTCCACCTTGGAGGGATCGGCATCCTGAGCATCCTGCTCACGCTGGTCCTGGGACGCGGTCCCTTCGGCTTCCTCATCCGGGCAAAGCTTCGTCCGGAGGACAGGATCCGGCAGATGAAGAGCATCACGGCGGCCAATATGATCGGAAACGGTCTGCTGGCCCTGGCCTACGCGGCCGCCTGGCTTTTGAAGCTGCTGGCATAAAAGGCGCTTAAAAGGATACGGCAAAAAAATATATCAGAGAAACACTAAAAACATCATGGATAAAGAACAAAAGCGCGCAAAAGTATATGAGATCTTTCAGACACTTGCGCCGCGCTACGACAGGGCGAATGCCCGCATCAGCCTCGGACTCGAAAAGGGCTGGAAAAAGCTGCTCGTGAAGAGGCTGACAGCGGACATAGCCGCGCAGGGTCAGGTTCTGGATGTGTGCTGCGGCACGGGAGATATCGCTCTCGCCATTGCCGGCCGCAGACCGGACCTGGAGGTCACCGGGCTCGATTTTTCGCCCGCCATGCTGGCGGTCGCGAAGGACAAGGGCAGGGACCTCACCAATCTCCGCTGGGTGGAGGGAGACGCCATGAAGCTCCCTTTCGCGGACGGGACCTTCGAGGCGGCATGCATCTCCTTCGGGCTTCGGAACACACCGGATTACGGCCGGGTCCTCGGGGAGATGAAACGAGTCGTCCGGCCGGGGGGGAAGGTATACTGCCTGGACTCCTTCGTCCCGGACAATCCGGTCGTCCTGCCGGCCTACCGCCTCTATTTCCGGCATCTGATGCCTCTTTTAGGGGGAGGACGGAAGTACAGAGACCAGTATGACTGGCTCTCACAGTCGACAGAACAGTTTCCCAGACGCAGAAAGCTGATGGGGCAGTTCGCCCGGACAGGCCTGGCCGGCATCCAGAGCCGAAGCAGGATGTTCGGCGCCTGTGTTCTGATCGAAGGCACAAAGCCATAAAAATGAATTAAACTGAACAAGCAGATTAGCAAAATAGGAGACAACTATGAGCGAAGAAAAATTTGACGCCATAATCGTAGGCGGAGGACTTGCAGGTGCTACAGCGGCATACGTCCTTGCAAATGCCGGACTGGAAGTCCTGCTCGCGGACCGCGGCGATTTCTGCGGTTCCAAGAACGTGACCGGCGGTCGTCTCTATGCACACAGCATGGAAAAGGTCATTCCCGGCTTTGCCCAGGAAGCACCCATCGAGCGCCGTGTGACCAAAGAAAAAATCTCCCTGATGACAGAGAAGAGCTCTCTGGATATTCAGTATGGCTCCACCGACCTGAGCGCCGAGCCTGAGAGCGCTTCCTACACGATCCTGCACTCCAAATTCGACAAATGGCTCGCTGACAAGTGCGAGGAGGCCGGTGTCATGCTGGTTCCCGGCATCCGTGTCGACAGCTGTGTCGTTGAGGATGGAAAGGTCGTCGGTATCGATGCGGGCGGCGAGATCATGTACTCCGACGTCGTCATCATCGCGGATGGCGTCAACTCCCTGATGGCCCAGCGCCTGGGCATGAAGAAGGAACTGGGCACCCATGATGTCGCGGTAGGCGTCAAGGAAGTCATCAAGCTGGATG